>JBCCUW010000054.1:0-14496 GCA_039196385.1 Pseudomonadota bacterium | reverse complement strand
GCAAAAAGACGTCTTCGTCACGCCCGAAGATATTGGCAAAGCCAAAGCCCTTGGCCTTGTCGAACCATTTTACCCGCGCAGGCTCAAGCGGGACACTGAGGTCAATCGCCTCGGTTATCTCGCTCCCCGGCGCGCCCTCGATGATCTCTTCACCGTCGGGCGGTTCGATCCGAAGGACCTCAACGGCCTGAATGCCGCGCGCGGTTTCCTGAACGATGACTTCGATGCCCGCGCTGTCGGCGACAGACGATGAGCAAACAGCTGTCTGATCCTGCCTATCTCGCGGCGATTGTTGAGCACCTTGCGAGTTTGCAATAAGCGCACCGCGACAAACTAGTTTTATCCCATAACAAAGGAGCCTTCACATGGCCGCAACCTCATTCAAAATTCTGCCAGACAGCGAGGCTGAAAAAACACCATCCCGTTTGATTCCAAGAGCCTGCTTTACCACTGACGCCACTGACGAAACAACGCAGAGCTTTTATACGGCTGATGATGGTTCGGTAGCGTCGGGTATCTGGGAATGCCCGCCCTGTAAGCTGGAGATACCCAGCTATCCTGTGAACGAAATGATGACCATTGTCTCCGGATCGCTCACCATCACGAACGCGGACGGTATTGAAGAAACGTTTGGGCCCGGAGAGGTTGTATTTGCCGCAAAAGGCGCAAAAATGACGTGGCATATCACTGAGCGGCTCCGCAAGTACTACATGACGTCCCAGTGATGAAACCTCCCCACTGTTGATACGCTCCCGCTGGGTTAGCCGCGCTGTTAATATCTCCCTGAACATCTACTGAGGGGCGAAATATGGATCTGGGTTTGCAGGGTGCGAAAGCGGTGATTTCCGGGGGCAGTCAGGGAATCGGCCTGGCAGTGGCCAAAGCGCTGATTGCGGAAGGTGCCCACGTACAAATTGCCGCACGTAGCGAGGACACGGTGCAGGCCGCGGTGGCTGAGTTGAGTGCGCTGGGTTCAGCCAGCGGATATGTCTGCGATGTAGCAGATTACGATGCCACCGTGGCGTGGATGCGCAGCGCCGCTGAGACCATGGGTGGTCTAGATATCGTCGTGCACAACGCGACGGCCAGCGGTCAACCGGATAGTGGGCCTGATTCATGGCGCAACAACTTTGAAGTAGACGTGTTGGGTATGGTGGGCATGAGTGATGGCGCGCTGCCCTTTCTTGAGCAATCAGAGCGAGCGGCCTTGGTGCAGATTGCATCGATTACGGGTATAGAACACCACGACGTGCCCATCAGTCCAAGTTATGGTGCCATGAAAGCTGCTTCAATCAGACACATGGCCCAGCGCGCGTTGCAGTGGGGTGAGAAGGGGATTCGTGCGAATACGGTTGCGCCTGGCCCCATTTATATTGAAGGTGGTGCCTGGAATAACATCAAAGACAATATGGCGCCGCTGTACGAGCGTGATCGTGATTGGCACCCGATGAAGCGCATGGGTACGGCTGAAGAAGTGGCCCGGGTGGTCGCGTTTCTGGCCAGCCCGGCGGCCAGTTGGGTGAGCGGTAGCACCGTTCGGGTCGACGGTGCGTTCTGCCGGGGTGTAGATTTCTAATGGCTCTATGAATTACAGCCCTTTGAATTCAGCCGGCCGTTTCTCCAGAAAAGATTGGATGCCTTCTTCTCGATCTTCAGTTGCAAAGGCGTACTGTTGGCCGAGAAAGTCAAAGCGACTGTGCACCTCAAGGCTGGTTTCCAGCGCCTGGTAAATCATCATTTTAGAAATGGCGTTCGCCACAGGTGCACCGTTGGTCATCTCCGCGGCAAATGCTCTGGCAGCCTGGGCAAAGTCTTCAGTGGGCAAAACCTGGTTGACCAGGCCAAGCGATTTGGCCTCGTCCGCGCCAATGATTTTACCACCGAATATCAACTCGCAAGCTTTTGCAGGACCGACAAGCTGTGTAAGCAGATACGCACCGGCAGATTCAGGCGGGATACCCCGCAGCGTCCATATGGCCCCGAGTTTGGCGTTCTCGGAAGCCAGGCGTATGTCGCAAGCCAGAGCAAGACTTAAGCCCTGACCCACGGCCGGTCCGTTGATGGCAGCAATGGTGGGTTTTGGCATGTTGCGAAAGGTGGCGGCAAAATCCATCGGCGCGAGCGGGCCGCGCACCAGTTTGCCCAACGGTGTGCTTTGCGCGCGCATATCCACGGAGTCTGCGGGTCGTTGTTTGACATCTTCACCAGCACAGAACGCGCGCCCGGCGCCCGTCACGATCAATACCCGGGCTTCGGTGTCGTCACGTACCTGGGCAAACGCGTCATTCAGTTCAGTACCCATTTTGCGGGTCATGGCGTTCAGCGATTCAGGCCGGTTCAGCGTCAACGTGGCCACGGGACCTTCGCGTTCGAGTATCAAGGTTTCATAGTTCATCGTTAACGCCTCTGTTATCGCCTTTTCTATCGCATCTTCTATCGCGTCTTCTATCGCAGAGATTCAGTCTTCAAAGCCCAAAAATCGTGCCGCTTCATCAACGCTCTTACGTTCCGAAACAACCGCGTTGGCGGGGAAGCTGTCATCCGGCCAGCCCAATGCCACAGCCTTCATAATCACCTGGTCTTCAGCAATATTGGCATGCTCGCGCACAACCGGTGATTGCATAATGCCCTGACTGTTGATCACGGCACCCAAGCCCCGTGACCACGCCGCGTTTACCAACGCGGTAGTCACAGCACCGCAGTCAAATGCGGTATCATCGCTGTCTGCCAGTACGCGGTCATAAGTGATGATCACGCACACCGGCGCATCAAACTGGCGAAACCCGCGCAGCACCCAGTCCTGTCGTCCTTCTTTGTCTTCTCTGGCAATATCCATGGCCGCAAACAATTGTTTGGCGACACCCACCTGACGATCGCGATGTTGTCCCGCAAATGGTTGTCCAATACGAAACTCGCGGGAGTGGGGCACGCCTGCAAGGTTTCTCTCGGTATTGCCGGCTCTGATGCGGTTCAGCGGCTCGCCGGACACGATGGTAAAGTTCCACGGTTGCGTATTCATGGATGACGGCGAACGCATGGCCAGGGCCAGAATTTCTTTGATCAGTGCTTTGGGCACGGGGTCGGGTTTGTAACCTCGAATGCTGCGGCGTCCGAGCAGAACATCATCAAACTGCACTTTGAACCTCTCTCTATAATTATATGGCTAGTTTAAGGCAATAACGTATGCGGCGGTAATTTGCATTTCTTTTTTTGGGGGGGAGGGGCGTTTCGGTCCGTGTCAGTCCCCAATGCTCAGTCCCCCATGCTCAGTCCGCAAGACTCAGTCCATAAGCCAATGGCTTTTCTTCTTAATCAGAGCAGTGCGTTCGACTTCCGCCACCAACTCCTTGTTCTGATTCACACCCCAGTGCTTGAACACAACAATGCCTGCGTCGTCACGGTCGCTGTCGCGTTTCTCGAGCACTCTGGAATAGGCGTATAAGGTGTCGCCGTGAAACACCATGTTTTTCAACTGAATGTTGTGCAGTCCCAGTTCCGCAATCGCATTTTCTACCGTGTCTTGAGAGGCAAGGCCCAGCACCAGCGAAAAGTTAACCCCGCCGTAGCAGAGGATTTTGCCCACCGGGGTCTTCGACATCTGGTCTTCGTTGAAGTGTGCCTGTGCCGTATTCATCACCATGTTAGTGATGTTCACGTTTTCCAGTGCTGTCATGGTTTTGCCGCGGGCGTGGCGAATGGTCTGCCCGACTTCAAAATCTTCGTAGTAGTTGTCCGGGCTGGTCAGCCGGGCTATGGCCGCCTTATCCATCGTTCACCTCCTTGTCAGCTGCTTTCTTCGCCTCCTTTTTTGTTTTGGCACCACCCATCTGACCATTCCAGATGGCGAGATTGGAACGGCGGAATTCAATGACCTTAGTGCCGTGCTGGTTAAATCCCTCGTTGAACCAGGTAATCACGCCGCGTCCTTCCGTAGATTCAGATTCGCGTTTAGCTTCGGTAACGGATACCGCAGTGAGCGTATCGCCGGGGTATACGGGCTCCAGATAGTTCAGGTCGTAAACACCCAGGAACGGCCCGCCGAGACCTTCCGAGCACACTTCTACGCTCAAGCCGAGAATGACATTAAACACCAACTGCGGATTCACCACGATATCCGGATGACCTAACGCCTTGGCATATTCGCGATTGAAGTAGAGTGGGTTGTAAGCCAGGGTCAGGTGTGCAAATTGAATGGCGTCCGCCTCGGTGATGGTGCGTCCCCAATGGTGATGGATAGTTTCGCCCACCTCAAAATCGTGGTATCCCTGCCCGCGCTTACGCAGCACCGCAGATTGCAGCATTTCTTCAAACTCACTCATGAACCTTAGCCCCCGTTTAAGCTTGTCATGTTTTACCGAATATGTTGTGGCGATTTCAATCGATAAATATTTGCACACCCTGGGGCCGTGCACGGCCATCTCTTTGTTTCACGCTGATACCAGGCGGGCTTGTCCTCAGCGCCGAACCTGTTTAACACAAACTTGCAAATGAAAATCATTTCCATTAAAAGGCGCTAGAGATTTCCACAAAGGGCAGTCAGTGTCCCGAGATACAACTAACCCTGGCGGCGTATTGGCCTGGCTTGGCGAGCGATCCGTGCGTCTGTATGCAATGCGCTTATTGCGCAACCCTGCCGACGTGGACGACGTGTTGCAGAGCGTAGCGGAACGCTTGCTGCGCAAAACGGTTGAAATTGAGCAACCCGAGAATTATTTGAAGCGCGCGGTACGAAACGCAGCGATCGACGTGCAACGCGCCAGATCGCGTCGAGATGAACTTGAAGAACTGAGTCATTTCTATGCTGAACCGTTCGCACATGCTGCGGACACGGAACTAGCCGTGACGCAACTGCAGCGAACTATCGCAGACCTGCCGGTCGTGACCGCCGAGATGTTTCGCCTGCACTATCTGGATGGCTTGAGCCAGAGCGACATTGCCTCCCGGCTGGGTGTCCACCTGTCGAGCGTGGAAAAACATCTGGCCAAGGCCAAGAACCGTTGCCTCGAGGCCATGGACGTCCCGCCACAGCAGAGATAAACGTCATCAGGTCTGCCAGATTACGGGCGGCAGCCCGTTGGACCGTCTAAGTGTATAGTGGTCTTTGAAAGAAGTCAGGCGAACCGCTGCGGTGCATGAAACTCAGGAACAACTGCGATCAGAAGCGCTGAGACTCGTTGACGATGCACTGTCGTGCAAATCAGCGCAAAACCTCGATGCCCTTGAGCGCTGGCGCCAACAGTCCCCCCGGCATGAACAGGCGGTGCTGGCTGCTTTGCGCCTGAAATCTTCGCTTGCCAGTATGCCGCGCAGAAAAATCACCTGGCGTGAACGGATCAGCCTCAAGCTCGGTGTCTGGTGGCTGCGGGTGGAAGTGCCGAACGTATCTGCGATGGCAACGATGGGACTGGTTGCTGCAATAGCGCTGACCGTTTTGTTTACGCAGGGCAGCTGGCTTGGTGCGGATGACAGCACGCCCGTGCTGCTGGCCATAGAGGAAGAGCCTGCCTCGAGATACACCAGCGGATTCAGAGAACAGCGTCGGGTTGTCCTGGAGGACGGTTCCATTCTGTGGCTCAACTGGTCCAGCGAAGTGTTGGTGCGGATGAGTGCGTCTCAAAGACACGTGACTTTGCAGCGCGGTAGTGTCGCTTTTGCGGTCACATCAAATCCCCAACGTCCCTTTGTTGTGCAAAGCGGAGAGGTGACCACGCGAGTCACGGGTACTGAGTTTATGGTGCATCGGTACCGGGATACGGTCGAAGTGGGGGTCGTTGAAGGCTCTGTCGAAGTGGCTGGAGGTACTGCAGAAGGTACGGCAGAAGGTACTGCAGAAGTGCAGCGACTGACCGCATATCAAAGCGTGCATGTGAATCGAGGCGTGGTGGGTGCCGTGGAGAAACGAGGCGCAGGCGAAATTGGCGCTTGGCGGGAGGGGATGATTGTGTTCCGCGCACGCCCGCTGCTGGAGGCGCTTCGCACCCTGGAACCATACACGTCTTATCAGCTGGACACGGAGCGTCTGTGGGTAGAGGAAGAGACGGTGTCGGGTACGTTCTTTATTGATCGGGCCGATGATGCCTTGGTATCGGTGCTGGAAGCACAACAGATCGATGCTCAGGTGCAATCCGACAACACCTTAGTATTGAGGCATCGACCACCGGTTCGTCCCTGAACCAATCAGCTTCAGAAAATTTCAACTTTGTTTACGGGTAGATCGATTCTGCACGTCTAACCTTTTGCGCGGCCGTGATTTACCGGCACTGCGCAGGTGCAGGACCAGGAGAACCAGAAGTTGAACTATGCTCACTCATTGAAGCACGCCATGCGGACTCGTTGTCCGATTCTGGTGGCGTTGTTAATGCTCACTCACGCGACGCTCTCATCCGCTGAGCCGCCATCCCAAGTCACTTTTGAGTTTGATATCCCGGCGCAGCCGCTGGTTGATGCCTTGGCGGCTTTTTCACGGGTCACCCGACAACAAGTTGCTGCAAACGGCGCCGCGGTTATGCATGTCGAGAGCCGGCCGGTAGCGGGGGTGCTTACCGGCACGCAGGCCTTGCAACAGATGACTGAGGATTCTGGTTTGAAGCTGCTAAAGGTGAATGGCAACGATTTTGTGCTGCGCGCCGATCCGAGCTTTGCTGCGCCGGATGCCGGGGGGCGAGATACCGCGGCAATGGGGCAAAGTGAGGAACTGATCGAAGAACTGGTCATCCGCGAAGACCGTGTCAGCGCTTACGGCGCGGCTGCCGCCAGCTCAGCGACGCTTTTTTCGCTGCCCATAGACGAAACGCCGTTCAACATCGGCATTATTACTGAAGCCCTTATCGATGAGTTGCAGTTGGATACTTTGGAAGACGCAATTCTGACCAATGCCAGCGTCAATCGGACGCACCTGCACAGCGCCAACGCGCCGGGGGTCTTTATCAGAGGTTTTTCGCTGGATCCTGATCGTCTGGGTTATCTAGTGAACGGCTTGCCGGTAACGAGTGGCGATACAGCACCGGCGCACACCTCAGCGCTTGCCCGAATCGAGATTCTTAAAGGTACATCTGCGCTGTACTACGGTGCCGGAGAACCCGCTGGTGTCGTGAATTACGTCTATAAAGAACCTTCGGAAACGGCGCGTTACAGCATGCAGACCACGGTAGGCAGGCACGATGAATACCGGGCGGAATTTGACGCGACGGGATCTTTAGGTAGCGATCGGCTGTTGTATCGCTTCACCTTGGGTTGGGAAGACTCCAAGGGTATTGTTGACTACGACTACTCCAAGGATCTGGCGCCAACACTGCAGTTGTTGTGGAAGCCAGGCGAACAAACCAGCGTGCGATTAATTGCCGAATACGTAGAGCACGAAGGAAATCCGTTGGTTTCGAACACTGTTTATCTGGATGGGGACTATCTGATTGGCCCCAAGGATCAGTACCTGGGACTTTCCACGGATTATGAAGAATCAGACAGTAAGGGTATTCAACTGCATTTGGATCACAAGTTTTCGGACAGCCTGCAAATCAGGCTGCAGGCGGGTTACAAGGATGGCGGTCGCGAAACCGGCAACTCCGGTTACCTGGCATTTCTGCCCCTGACTATACCGGGAATTGTCGACCCCGATTCTGGCCTGGCGATTCGTAGTGCCTTTGATCAGAGTCGTTCAGCGGAATCGGAATATCTGGGTGCGCATCTGGCTTGGGACAAAGAAGTGCTTGGCACAAGCCACCAGTTCGTTGTGGGGGTCAACTATTCAACCTCTGAAGTCACCAATATCGGTTACTTCAACAGCATTACCAATCTGCTGCCCGCATTGTTTTCGGGTGACTTCGCGGCACTGCTGACTTTGCCGCCCAGTGTGAATATTTTTGCGCCCGAAGCGCAGCCTTACGCGCATCTCACCAATTTCAGTGAAACGCCACCTTTTTACAGGGATACGTTTGAATACGACAATCTGGGTCTGAACCTGCAGGATGCCATTGATATTCCCGCCTTGAATCTGCACGTTCTGTTAGGACTGCGCTACGCCAGGTCCGGTTTCGACGATCTGGTCTCGCTGGATGAGCAGGGTAACTCCAGCTTTATTCCTGTCGGGGACGAGGATCAAAGCAAGTGGGTGCCACGGGTCGGCTTTGTTTATGACTTGACCGATGAGCACAGTCTGTTTTTCAGCTATGGCGAATCTTTCAAACCTCCATTTTCGAGCAGTCGCGACATTAATGGGAACTTCATTTCAGAGCCGGAGACCGGAAAACAATTTGAGCTGGGTTGGCGCGGTCAGTTATTTGATGGGCGTTTGTCGGGCACTGTAGCCGCATTTGAACTGACCAAAGAGAACATCATTGTGGACTCTGGCGTGCCAAACGTCTCTTCGCTTGCCGGCGAGCAACGCAGCCGTGGCATTGAGCTGGATGTGAACGGTCAGGTGATTGACGGATGGGAAATGTATCTGAGTTATGCGTACACAGACACGGAGGTGATCGATGCTGGCAGCTCCGCGCAGAATGAAGGCGAACGCCTGCCTGGCGTGCCGGATCACAAGCTGGTCTGGTGGAATAATTTCTCTCTGGATTGGACCGGTATAACCGGACTACGCTTTGGGTATGGCATTGAGTATGTGAGCGAATCTCTTGCAGCGACCGTGGACTTTTCGACGCTTTCTTTCGGTAGTGCGCTGGTGCCGGCGCAGGGTACGGTGCACAACGCGAATCTCAGTTACGCGCGTAGTACCGATTTCGGCGATCTCACCGTCAATCTGGGCTTCAAAAACCTGACGGACCGGAAGTATGTGCTCAATACAAGCAACGTCATTGGCGCAAAAAGAGGGCAGCCGCGCACCGTGCTGCTCACTGCCGGAGTCGCTTTTTGATCAACTTATCACGATTGGTTACAAGTCGAAATACACTTCCAAACCGATAATTTGGGGTGGACCGACAGTGGCGAAACCTTCTCCCAGACTGCGTACATCACCACGGCTGATTCTGAGCGTATAGTCTTCGTCGAACAGATTTCTGGCAAACAGATTCACCAGCCAGCGGTCGGACTGATAGCCGATTTTCGCATTCACCAGGGTGTAGCTGCCGTTGCGGTTGTCAAACGGAACAGCCTCGCTGGGAGCGTTCACTGTGTCAGAGAATGAACCATCAGTGTAAGACGCATCAACACTGAAGAAAAAACCCGCAGGCAGTGAGACCACAGCACCGGAAGAAACCTGAAAATCCGGGGCAGATGGAAACTCGTTGCCGGTAAGAGTTGGGTCGACAGTGTCAAAGTCGGTAAATTCGGTGTTGTTAAATGCGGCAGCCAGAAAGATGTTTACATTTGGATTGGGCTGCCAGCGTAGATCAAATTCCGCGCCGAACAGCCTTGATTCGCCAGCGTTGACAGTGATGATATTGATTCCTTCACCAACGTTCGCCTGTTGGTCATCCCAGTCGGTGTAGTAGAGGTTGGCGTTAAACTGCAGCGTATCTTCCAACCAGTTTGCCCGGTATGACAGTTCGTAGTTCACCAGAAACTCCGGGTCGAATTCGAATTGTTGGTTTGACAGGTTGGTACCGGCCCCACCGGGACGATAGCCGCGTTGAATGACAAAACCGAGAGATTGGTTGTCGGCGAGCGCGTAGCGAATACCCAGTTTCGGTAGAAACGCCGTAAACGTGGTATCAGCGACCAGGCGTCCACCCTGCGAACTGACCGCAAGCGGGGGAAACTCCGGCGTGAAAGTGGTTGAGCTTTGCGAGTCAACAGCGAAGTCCTCTTCGTCGTAGCGTGCACCAAAAAGCAGAGCAATCCGATCGTTGATCTGGTATTCGCCGTCAAAGTAAATGGCCATGTTTTCGTTCTGTGTACCACCCACTTCCAGAAAGTTCAGCGTCGTGGAGAAAGGGCCCAGGGTCAGCAATGCGGACAAGTCGCGATCGCGTTCCTGGTCTCGGTCGAAGTAGTACAATCCGCCCAGCAGGGAGAGACTGTCTGATTCGTGCAGCAGGCGCAGGTCGACCGTGGTGACCTGTTCGGCGTCGGAACCTATATCTCGACCCGTACTGGTCGCGGGATCTACAGCAAGTCTTGGGGCGGAGTCTTCTTCTGCATCGGTATATGTTGCCACCAGCTCCACCGTGGTTTTATCTGTTAGATCGTAACTCAGGGTGGCCGCGTAGTTCTGCGTGTCAATGTCCAATAGAGTCACGTTGTCATAGTTGACCTCGCGAGCGGCAAAGTCCGGTCCTTCTACAGCTCCGGTGCCGAATCCAGTGCCAGCAAAGCCTTCCGAATAGATATAGGTGAAGAGTGCGCTGAAACGTTCGTTGGGTTCCCATAGTAGTTTGGTTCTGATGTTTGTTGTCTCTTCGCTGTCAACGTCATCGCGGTCTATAGTGGGATTATCGATATACCCATCACTCTCGAACTCGTCTATCGCCACCCGAAATGCCAGCTGGTCATCAAGCAGTGGTCCGCCACCGGCAAAAGAGTAGCGGCGAGTGGCAAATTCAGCCACCTGTATTCTTGCCGTTGCATCCCATTCGTAGGTCGGGTCGTTCGTGTGGACCATGATTGCACCGGCCAGGGCGTTGCGGCCCTGCAGAGTAGATTGTGGACCCCGGAAAATCTCGACGTCGCGTACATCAAACGTGGACAACGGGCCAGCTTCAATGCCCAGATTCGACTGAAAAACCTCATCCACATATAAGCTGGCAGTGTTCGAGACTCCGGCAAAGCCAATTCCTGCATAGCTGATGCCGCGAATTGAAAACGTACCTTCACCGCTGTCATCCACATTCACGTTCGGGGTCAGTTTGTAGACGTCAGTAAGGTCGGTCAGTGTGAGGTCGCGAATTTCAGCCTCGCTGGTAATGGCCACGCTTGTCGTTACCTCTATGAGCGAGCGTTCAAGCTTTTGTCCGCGCACGACAATTTCTTCGATGGTTTTGAGGCGGCGGTCCACTTGATTTGCGGCCGTTGGACTGAGTTCCGGTTCTGGTGGCGCAGGTTCTGCAGCTGAGACCACGATGGCCCCATTAGCGGTGAGCACTGCACGCAAGTCTGCGTCTGCCAGCATGCTGCGGGTCGCCTCGAGCGCCGTCATGGATCCGGATATAGCGTTGGATTGTAAACCGTCAACGAGATCCGAGGCAGCAACGATAACCACACCCGTTTGTTCCGATAACTGGTTCAGTGCCGCGCCCAGTGGTTGAGCATCAACAGTGATTTGTCCCGCCTGCGCGGCGGAAACTCTGATCGGTGCCGTGCTGACCGCAATGATGACGATGGCAATGAACAGCAACTTCATGGTGGTAACCCCTTAAACCTGGCCCGATGCAATATCGAGCTAAACGCAAATAAGACTCACTTACATAGAGGGGCTAATGCGGTTTTTTTTTCACTCTTTTTGCATGTGCTTTTGCGAGAAGAGGATTTACGGAAAGAGACTTTATGGCAGGCGGTTCGCTGCCTGGGGTTCAGCAGCAAAGATCAGCAGGCTGTCTTCCATGCGTCGCAGACGTATCGGGTGGCTCATGGTTAGTCCCTCCAGCATCTGCTCAGCCTGGTCAACGCGGAAACTCGTGGTCACCCGCAGCTGTTCCAGGGCAGGATCAGCAATGAATACTTTGGTTTCGCGATAGAGATTCAGGTCATGTATCACCTCAGCAAGGGGTGAGCCGTCAAATACCAAGCGGCCCGTCAACCAGTCGAGAGCCTGGTTTGCATCTATAGACGCCACCTCACCCAAGTTTGTCAGCGCATCGAGATCAATCCTTTCGCCGGGTCCCAGTAGCTGCGCCTGACCTGAATCCTGGCCCACACCGTTGACGCTGACTTGTCCGTGTAAAACGCTCACAGTGCTTGAGTGTTTACCCCTGCGAACCGTGAAGCTGGTCCCCAATACGCTGATTTCAGCCCGATTGGAGACCACTTTGAAAATGCTATCTGGTTGACGGGTAACCTCAAATAGAGCGCGGCCTCTGGTTAGATCGATGGTGCGGTTGCGCCCGTCAATCTTGACGTAAATTTCCGCACCGGCACCCAGTGTCACCTTGGAGCCGTCGGATAAGGTGACGGTCCGCGTTTCGCCCACCTTGCTCGCATAGTGCCGGGTTTCAATTGTATGGGTGCCTATCCAGAGCAAGATCGCCAGGCAACCAAGACTTGCCGCAACGGCGCCCGTGATCCATCGCCAACGTGCCTGCGGCGGCAAATTGGCCCGCCCTGTTTCGGGCTGTACCAGGCGCAGCGCTGTGGCTGCTGCGGCATCCGTCATACCGATGTCTTCCCACAGCGCCCGTACCTTTAGGAATGCCTGCCTATGGTCCGAACTGGCTTCGATCCATTGTTTGAACTCTTCCTGCAGCGCCTCATCCTCATCCGGGTCACCCGCATAGAGACGGGTCAACCACTGCGTTGCGGTGCGTGTTACATCGGCGCTGATGTCGGGCTTGATCATCCTTGCCTGTACCTCCGCTTCACGGGCTTTTGCAGCGCCGATGCTTCAGCGCGCTCCAACTCGGTCAGCGCGCTGGTAAGTTGTCGCGAAATGGTCGCTATGCTCCAACCGGTTTGTGCAGCGATCTCATGATAGGTTTCGCCTAAGAGACGGCTTCGAACCAGTATTTCCTGCTGTTTTTCGGTTAACCTTTCCATCGCGTCGTTCAACAACTTCAATCGCTCTCTACTCTCATAGAGGTGCTCGGGCGATATTTTTTCCGTGCGCTCACCCTCAAGCTCCAGCACTTCATCCAGGAAGGCCCGAGTTGCGGCAACGTGTCCGGCCGATCGACGTCCGTTGTTTAGCGCGACCTTGAACAGGAATGCCTTCGGGTTTTTGATGTGTTCGTGTGAACCCATGGCGGCCATCTGCGCAAAAGCAGATTGTGCGATGTCTTCCGGATCGGGCGGCCCCTGGCCGTATACGCGTTGCAGACGCAGCACCAGTTCATCATGAAAATTATTGAACAACTCTGTTAAGAAGCGCTCACGAGAACTTTTTATTGGCTGTGGAGTCACTTCTGTGTTGGGTCTCGTGTTGTCTCGAATGGCAGTGGAAGATGGTGCATTGGACCCTACAGCTGCAGAATCGCTTTGGCTACGATGTTGCGCTGCACCTCGGCTGAACCACCGGCAATGGTGCGCATGCGATTGTTCAGAAAACTGGGCATGGCGGTCAGAAAAACATCCGCGCCGATGGCGTCTGCGCCCGCAACCTCCAGCGCACGGGGCTGGTAGGGTATGCCGTAGTAGGCTGCCACTTCGACACAAAGTTCGTCAGCATGTTGCAGCGTTTCCGAACTGATGGCGTTTAACACCGAAGACACCGTGCCAGGCGTTTCACCAGCTTCCAGCTGATTCAGCACGCGCATCTCAGAACCCTCCATGGCCTGGCATCGCACCTCCAGCGCGTGGTACTTATTTTGAAAGCTGGGATTTGCCGCCAGCGGGGTGCCGGATCCGTCAGGGTGGCCAGCCATTTCGCTCAGGCGGCGCAGAATGCGTCGCAGCTCGATGGATGACATGGAGAATCTTTCGAATTGCAGCAGATACTTGGCGACCGACCAGCCGTCGTTTTCAGCACCCACACGATTCGCCTTGGGCACCCGAACGTTGTCGAAAAAAACCTGATTGAGTTCGTGACTGCCTTCCAGATTGATGATGGGTTTAACCGTAATGCCAGGGCTGGCCATGTCGATCAGCAGAAACGAAATACCCTGCTGAACTTTGCCTTCGCTCGAGGTTCGTACCAGGGCAAACATCATATTGGCGTGCTGGGCAAAACTGGTCCAGATTTTGGTGCCGTTGACGATGTAATCATCACCCTCTGACTCAGCGGAGGTCTGTAATGAAGCCAGATCTGATCCAGCACCCGGCTCTGAATAACCCTGACACCAGATGTCTTCGCCGGAGAGAATTCTTGGCAGGTAGTGCGCCTTTTGCGCCTCAGTACCATAACCGATCAACATGGGGCCGCACATTTTTAAACCCATGGGGGCAATGCCGGGTACGTCGAAGTTGGCACATTCCTGAGCGAAGATATAACGCCGGGTGAGGGACCAGTTGGTGCCACCGTATTCCTCCGGCCAGTCGGGCACCAGCCAACCCTTTTTGTAAAGCAATTGCTGCCACTTGGCGGCTGATTCCGGTTCCTGCCAGATGCTGGTTTTTTTGCGTCCGGCTTCACGCAGATCTGCAGTGAGTGCAGACTCAAGAAAGGCGCGGACCTCTTTGCGGAAGTTTTCGTCACGAAAGGCCGTGTCTGAAATGTGTTCTCCCATTTTTAATCCCCCTCGCCCCAACGCTGTCCCGCCAGTTTAATTCGATTCGCGTCCTGCCGCAGCTTGTTGTGGGAACTAGTTTGGGGAAATAGTGCGAAGACGCGTTCGCGGCAGGTCAAACTTGGCTAGTGCAGCGCTTGTACTTCGTTGAAATAATGAATACCATTAATTAAATTGAGCCGGATAGGGGCAATAAATGTGTCCAATATGCCCAATATGATTAGAGTTGTGCTCATCG
>JBCCUW010000053.1:0-14521 GCA_039196385.1 Pseudomonadota bacterium | reverse complement strand
GTGCGCAGCGAAGGTCAGTTCAACACCATCGTTTACGAGCAGGAAGACACGTACCGCAGCATCAGCAACCGCTGGTCCGTGCTCATGTCACAAGAGGACTTGGCGCGTTTACGGCTGCAGCGGGGAGATCAGGTCACTCTGCGCTCTGCTTATGGCACTATGGAAGCTGTTGAGGTGCATCCTTTCGACCTGCCCGCGGGTAATCTGCTGGCCTACTTTCCCGAAGCGAACGTGCTGATCGGCACCGAGGTAGATCCGCGCAGCCGCACGCCGGCATTCAAGAGTATTCAGGTTGCAGTGCAGATCAATCCAGCCGCGGGCCCTGCCGACTCACAGCCACATCCACCAAAACCACCACAGCGCGCCCCCCGCCGGCCCTAAACTGGTTCGTGCTCGCCATAGAGCCGGTGTTGCTGCGCGGTAAAGGCCTGGACGAGAAAATCCCGGAACAACTGCATGCGCTTGTTGGCCCGTGAATCACGGTGCGACAACAACCAGATATCAAAGCGTTTAAACACCTCACTGATGCGCACCAACGCCGGGCGCGCATCACCCAGCAGACAAGGCAGCGTCGCCACACCAATGCCCATTTCTGCGCCACGCGCCTGGGCTTCCATATCCGGCACGGTCATAAAGGGTTGTGGCGGTTCTGCGGTGGCGAAATCCGGTTGCAGCGTGGCGTTAAAGCGGTAGCTGTCGCCGGGGCTCAACCAACGATGGGCAGTCGGCTGATGATCTCTGAACCAATCCAGATAAGCAGGGCTGGCATAGACTGCCTCACAGAACACACCAATCTTCCGCCCGATCAGCTGATCGCCGGGGTTATTCGTCATCCGCAAGGCAATGTCCGCCTCTTTACTGGCCAGATTCAATAGGTCCAGGGAATGGTCAATTTCGATGTGAATGTCGGGCCATTGCAGGCAAAAATCGTGTAGCGGTTCCAGCAGGAGGTGGCTGAGAAACAGTGAAGGCGCCGTAAATCGGATATTGCCGCGGGGTTGTTCGTCCTGGCCAAACATGCGCAACTTCAATTCAGCAAACTCCTGTTGAATCGGCAAACCTGTGCGCTGCAGATCTTCCCCGGCCGCAGTGAGCGTCAACCCGGTGCTCTGGCGGTTGAACAGTTGGGCGCCAAGACTGGCTTCCAGACTCTCGATACGACGCGACAAGGTCGAGTGACCCACGTCGAGGTTCATTGCCGCCCGGCGGAAGGAGCCTCTTTCCGCCACCGCCAGAAACAGCCGTACGTCATCCCAGTTCATTTGTTCCATTTCTACTCAACCCCTGCTTCGCTCTACACCTCGCCACACTCAATCAAGACCACTGTTATGTGCATCGTTTTGCACGGTTGCACACAGCCGTGGTTCATTTTTGCACCACCTTGTTGCATTTCGAACGCTAGCCGTCAGACACGGACGGTTTACTATCAGCCTTTCAATGACTTCCCTATCTGGACACCCTTATGTCACATCTCCCTGTTTACACCGCTGTTGCCGCTGGCCTGCTGATGCTCCTGCAGCTGATTCTGATGCTGCTGGTCGGCCTGAACCGCGGCAAATACGCCCAGTCTATCGGCGACGGAGGCAACGACGACCTGCTGCTTGCCATCCGCAGGCACGGCAATCTGGCTGAAAATGCTGCAATTTTTCTGGTTTTGCTGGCCCTGCTGGAAATTCTCACAGGTAGTACCATCATTGTCCTGACTCTGGCGATTGCCTTCGTGGTAGCACGCATTGCCCACGCCATCGGGCTCAGCCTGGGACCCAACGCGAACCCACCAAGAGTTGTCGGTGCATTCGGCACGCTGCTGAGTGGGTTGATACTGGCGGTCTATCTTATCTACGCCAGCCTGCCCCTCATGAACTGAGTGGAAAACGGCGCTGACAGCGCTAGCCGTGTGATCGCCAAGGCGGTCTAAAAATGCAACAGCGTGTTTCATATCTTACGGTTCACAACAACGTTACCAAAAGTAACACTAGCTTCACCTTCAAGCAACGTTAGGAATCCATCAATGAAGTACGTGACCACCGTCAGTGCCATCGCCCTCGCTGCCTTCGGTTTCAGCGCCAGCGCTAACGCCGCCAACTACGGCCAATCTCTGCAAAGCTGCAAAAGCGCCATCACCGGGCAGCTGAACGTCACCAATGACGAAGTCCGCATGAAAGTGCGCAATATCAAAACCCGCGCAAGCAATCGTGAGCTGCGTTTCCACGTGTACTCCAACGCGCCAGGCGCCAAACGATCAGACAAAGTTGTCGTCGACTGCACCGTCGCCAAAAGCGGTGAACTGCTTGCTTTGAACTTTGACGATAAGTCGCAACTGCCGGTCGCTTTAACCACGCAAGCCGTGAAAAGCGAAAGCTAAAAACAACTCCCAGTCCCTCCATAAAGCGCAAGGTCTGCCATCGTTCGGCAGGCCTGCGCTTTCCAAAGCGCTACCGCAACCAGGCATTTCTCGCGTATTTCTGTTAACTTGACGGACTTGTCGTTTTATTGAGACCAGTCTCAATGCGCAGCAGTATTCGCGTTACAACAACACACGCAAGCGGGCAGCGCCTGGCGCAGCTGTGCTCGCTGATGTCACTGATTGTTCTGAGCCTGCTGGCCGGCTGTCAGAGCCCACGGCAGGTACCCGAAACCCTGACGGACCTACCCGCACAATTCAGCCAATACCCCGTCGACACGGATCCGGTGATCAATAGTTGGCTGCAAACTTTCGCGTCTGCCGATCTCGATGAAACTGTGCGCATAGCGCTTGAGCAAAACTATGTCCTGGCACAACAACGGGCAGAGCTCGCCATCAGCGAACAACAGTTGAAGATTGCCAGGAGCCTGCGGCTGCCGGACCTCCAACTGGTATTCACCGGACAACGTCAGCGCCCCTTTCTGGACGCCCGGACTGAAACCCGCTTCGACATTAACGCCAGCGTCAACTTTGACCTGGACGTCTGGGGTCAATTGGCGGATAACCAACGCCGGGCAGCCCTTCTGCTGGCTGGCGAGCGAATGGCTTATCTGGACGCAGAACGGAGGCTGGCAACACAAACCGCCAGCGCGCTGTTCAATGCCATATCCGCTGATCAACTCCAGCGTCTGTTTAACAGTAGATTGAACATTTTGAATCAATCTCTGGATGTAATTCAGCAGGGCTATCGCAGCGGATTGAACGAGGCCCTGGACGTTTATCTGGCACAGAACACAGTCGAGCAGGAACGTGCGAACGTGGCCACTCAGCAGCAGGCCATATTCTCGACCCGCACTGCCCTGGAACTTCTGCTGGCGGAATATCCCGGCGCCAATCTGGCCATTCCCCATGATCTGCCGACGCCTGCACCGCTGACGGGTGTGGGTATCCCGGCAGATCTGCTGCAACGCCGAGCAGATATACAGGCAGCCTGGCTTGCTTTACTCGCGGCAGATGCAGAGCTGGCCATCGCGCAGAAAGACCTGCTACCCGGCCTGTCGTTCACTGCCAACCTGCGCGACCAGGACAATGCAATCAGGCGCCTTTTGGATGGGGGCGAACCTGCCTGGACAGCCGCAGCCAGCCTGTTCCAGCCGATCTTTCAAGGCGGCCGCTTACGTGCGCAACGCGAGCAGGCACTACTGCGCGTCAGCCAGGCGGAGCAGCGCTATCTGCAGGTGACCTTTGCCGCCCTGGCCGAGGTCGAGAACGAATTGAACAATGCGCGGTCATTAGATTTACGCTTTGCGGCATTAACCCGGGCCGAGGCAAACGCTGCTGCAGCCCTGACTCTGGCTAATGACCAATACCTGAGAGGACTCGTGGATTACACTACCGTACTCGAATCCCAACGACGCGCCTTTGATGCCCAGACCGCTCTGGTGCAATTGCGCAATCAGCTTCTGCAGAGCCGTCTGGCGCTACTGCTGGCGCTCGGCGGCGGCTACTAAGCATGAAAGTCCTGGCACCCATCCTTATTCTGATCGTCTTGCTGGGTGTTGGAGTTGCGGTTTTACAGAACCCACCAGAAGCACAGCGTCGCAGCCCTCCACAGGGTCCGAAACTCACCGTCGAAACCATGGTTGTGCTGCCCCGCGACTACCAGGTCATCATCAGCAGCTTTGGTACAGTGCAGCCGCGTACCCAAAGCCAGTTGGTTGCCCAGGTGGGCGGGCAAGTCACTGAGGTGCAAATCAGCTTCAGACCCGGAGAGTTTTTTGCAACGGGTGACGTTCTACTGACTATCGATCCGCAAGACTACGAGGCAGATGTGAGAATTGCAGAAGCCGCGTTACTGGATGCAATACAAGCAGAAGCGCAGGAGGCGGCCCGCGCTGAGCAAGCGCTGAATGTCTGGGAGAGCCTCGGAGAACCAGATAAGGAACCGACCCCCCTGGTCCTTCGCGAACCTCAACTGGCCGCTGCTAAAGCCAGAGTAATTTCGGCTAAGGCAAATCTCACCAAGGCTGAACTGGATCTGGCACGAACACAAATCAAAGCACCTTTTAGCGGTCGAATCCTGCAACAATATGTCGACCTGGGTCAGGTAGTTACTCCTGGAACTCAGCTAGCCGAAATATACGCTACGGACCTGGTGGAAATCAGATTACCGATCCAGAATTCGGATCTGGCCTATATTGATCTGCCCGACGCGCCCGGCACTGATGGGTTGGATGTGCGAATCAGATCAGATCTAGGCAGGCCACAGAGCTGGGATGGACGAATTGTTCGCACCGAAGGTGCAATCGACCAGGTGGCAAGACAGCTGCATGTGATCGCGGAGATCAGTCAACCATTTACGGCCACGGAATCCAGGCGCGCACTCAAAATAGGCGAATACGTAACAGCTGAAGTAAGTGGCCTGCTGATACCACAAGCCATTGTCATACCCGCCAACACGGTTTATCAGAACAGCTACATTTACGTGGTTGAGCATCACAACGACACCCCTGTCTTGCAACGCCGCGAAATCAGCATAGCCTGGCAGAACGGCCAAGAGGTGGTTGTACAAGCCGGCTTACAATCACAGGACGTGATAGTAACGACAACCTTGGGGTCGCTGACTTCCGGTACCCCTGTCAGGCTGGCATCAAACACTGAAAAACCCATGACTGACGGTCGCGCCTTGGAGCAAGTGGCGCAATGATCGCCTGGTTTGCGCGCAATGACATTGCTGCGAACCTCTTGATGGTGGCAATCATTATTTCAGGCGCGTACGCGTTGGCATATGAAACCTCTGTGGAAATTTTCCCCACCATCGAGCCGGACCGTATCAGCGTGACTGTTGCGCTGCGTGGCGCAAGTCCTGAAGACGCTGAACTTGGCCTGGCGGTCCACGTTGAACAAGCCATCGACGGTATCCCGGGCATCAAGTCCTATCGCAGCGTTTCTCGGGAAGGCAGCACCGCGATCAATATCAATGTGGACGAAGACGCAGATCCTGAAACTGTCCTCAACGCCGTTAAAAGCCGGGTGGACGCGATCAATACTTTTCCTGCTGAAGCTGAACGTCCAATTACCAGGCTGGCACAACGCCAATACCCAGTCATCACCGTGGCCGTGGGAGGATCGGTCAACGAAGCGGAATTGCGCCAATTTGCCGAGCGCGTAAGAGACGACCTTCTCGCCAACCCAGCAATCAGCCAGGTTGACCTGGAATCGATTGGCAACTACGAAATTGCGATTGAAGCATCCCAGGACCGTCTGCGGCAATTCAATTTGAGCCTTGCGGAATTAACCCGCACCATTCGAGCAAGTTCCATAGATTTATCAGCCGGCAATGTGCGCACCCTGGGCGGGGACATCCTCATTCGCTCCAAGGGTCAAGCCTATCAGCGCGCCGAATTCGAAAACCTGGTCGTCAAAACGAATCCCGACGGCAGCATAACCAGACTCGGCGATGTGGCCACCATCCTGGACGGTTTCCAAGAGGACACCGTTAAAACGATGCTCGACGGCATGTCTGCCGCGCTGGTCGAAGTGGACCGAACCGGAAGCGAGAGTGCGCTGGAAATATCAGCCGAGGTCAAGGCATATGTAGAGCAAATGCAAAACAGGTTGCCCACAGGCCTGGAGCTGGCCTACTGGGACGACAACGCACAACAGTTGCGTAACCGGCTGGGGGTGCTGGGCAACAGTGCATGGCAAGGTGCACTGCTTGTCATTCTTCTGCTGGCCCTGTTTTTACGCCCAAAAATCGCGTTGTGGGTGTTTATCGGTATCCCGATCAGTTTCATCGGTGCGTTCACCGTGATGTCGGCATTTGGTGTTTCTCTGAACCTGATGAGCGCTTTTGGCTTTATTGTAGTCCTCGGCATTATCGTCGACGACGCAATTGTGACCGGCGAGAGCGTTTACCAACGACTTAAAAAAGGGGAGTCTGGACTGGACGCATCGGTTAACGGTACCATTGATGTTGCCGTACCTGTTACCTTCGGGGTACTGACGACAATGGTTGCGTTCTTACCGCTCGCCTTCATCGAGGGAAGTTTCGGCAATATCATGGCCCCCGTTGCCGCAGTTGTTGTCAGCGTTCTATTGTTCTCGCTGATCGAATCGAAGCTGGTGCTGCCGGCACACTTGAAAGGTATGGGCAAACGTCTGGAATCGGCGCCGCCCAGTCGTATGCAAGCATGGCAAGCGTCTTTCGCTGATGGTTTTGAAGCCATGATCCTGCGCCATTACCGACCCACCCTGCAGTTACTGTTGCAGCACCGATATTCAACGTTCGCGGTGTTTGTCGGTGTACTGTTTATTGTCGTTGCGCTAGTCAACAGCGGGTGGACTCGTTTCACGTTTATGCCTTCGGTACAGGGCGAAACTGCAGTCGCAACGTTGACGATGCCGGTCGGCACACCGTACGAACTGACAGATCAGTACGTCAATGAGATTTTCGCGTCCGCCAGGCAGATGCAGCTGAAGTATACAGACCAGGATTCGGGCCAAAGTATCATTAAGCACATCGTTTCCAGCACAGGGGCAAGAGGGGGCACCATCGGCAGCCATCTCGGACGCGTGCGCTTCGAACTACAACCACCGGAAGAGCGCCGCTTGAAGATCACAACAAGCGAACTGCTGAATGAATGGCGTCAGGGCATTGGTCCTATTCCAGGCGCTGAGGCGCTCACTTTCCGCGCCAGCTTTTTTCGCGTTGGCGACCCCATCAGTATTCAACTCACCGGCGACTCGTTGGCGCAGCTAGAGCAGGCAGCAACACAAATCAAGCAGCACTTGACGACTTACCCTACCGTATCTGAGGTGGCCGATACACTTTCGAATGGTAAAGACGAAATACGTATCGAAGTCAAACCACAAGGTTACGCCTTAGGCTTGACCCGCAGCGACATCGTTACCCAGGTCAGCCAGGCGTTTCGCGGCTTTGAGGTCCAGCGTATTCAACGCGGCCGCGACGATGTCAGAGTACTGGTGCGGTTGCCTGCTGCGGAGCGGGCCGATATGTCGACTCTTGAAGGCCTGTTGATCAGCACACCTGCGGCACAGCAGGTACCACTGGCGCACGTGGCCACACTAACACCGGGCAAAGGTCCTTTGTCGATTACCAGAATCAACCGTTTCCGGACGATCAGTATTTCTGCGGAAGTCGACAAAGCAAATACGAACATGACAGCCTTACAAAACAGCCTCCGTAGTTACCTCGATGAGCTGGTTCCCCAATACCCAGGGCTCCGAGCAAGCCTGGAGGGAGAAGCCCGCGAGCAGCGTGAATCATTCAGCAGTGTACAAAGCGGCTTGTTGATTGTTGTATTCGTTATCTACGCGATGTTGGCCCTGCCGCTGCGTTCGTACAGCCTGCCGTTGGTGGTGATGTCTGTGATTCCTTTTGGCGTGATTGGCGCGGTCGCAGGCCACTGGATTATGGGTTACACCCTGTCCATGCTCAGCGTCATGGGGTTACTCGCACTGACCGGTGTCGTCGTCAATGACAGCCTGGTGTTGGTTGACGCGGTCAGCAAACAGCGTAAAGGTGGCGTTAGCTTGCACGAAGCTGTACTCAATGCCGGTGTGATACGCTTTCGACCCATCCTATTAACCTCCCTGACAACATTTTTTGGTTTGATGCCGATGTTGCTGGAAAAGTCCACAACAGCCCAGTTTCTGATCCCCATGGGTATTTCCCTGAGTTTCGGTATGCTCTTTGCCACGGTCATTACACTAGTGCTGGTGCCGGTCAATCTCCTGATTGCACGGGATATCAGACATTGGTCCGGCAATGCGAGCGCCAGTATTGTTTCGTTGTGGCGCTCCCAGCGCACCAGTTAATCCGCACTTAAAGGCCACTGCGCCAAATCTGACTCAGCACCAGCCCTGCACTTGCGCCGCTTCTTCCCGCACCAGTTCCGGCGCGCCCAGCAGCTGTCGATTGACCCCGATTCTCTTGAACCAGTAGTGCAAGCCCAGCAGGTCCGTCATACCCATACCGCCATGCACCTCGGTAGCCGTCCGCGCAACCATTCGGCCCACCTCAGCAAGGTGTGCCTTGGTCTGACAAGCCATCAGCTGCGCGTCAGCCGGCACCGCACTCTGCGCATGCGCCGCATACCAGACCAGGGCCCGACAGGGTTCCAATTCCGCAGCCATTTCCGCACACATGTGCTTTACCGCCTGAAAAGAACCAATCACCCGCTCAAACTGTTTGCGTTCTTTGGCATACGCTACTGAGTCATCGAGCATTTTCTGCGCCGCACCTAAAGTATCCGCTGCCAGCATCACCCGCCCCATAGCGATGCACTCATGCAGGGCCTGGGGGGACTCCGAAGATCCGGGCAAAACCTGCGCCGGTGTATCCTGCATACTGATGGCGGCCACACTGCGGGTCCGGTCGATCGTACGTAAGCGGGTGATTTCCACATCCGCGGCAGCCACCACGTACAACAACCCTTGCTGGTCCGCCAGAAAAAACAGGTCGGCACCATCAACATCCAGGACAAACAAGGCCTCACCGGACAAACGCCCCCCGGAGGCCTGTACGCCGTCCCCCTGACGTCGACCGATCTGTTCAGTAACGCCAACGCCTGCAACACACTCGCCCGCCGCTAATTGCGGCAGCCATTCTTCCTTTTGCGCCGGGCTACCGGCCCGCTGCAAAGCCAACGGCGCCATGACGGAACTGGCAACGTAGGCTACCGGGGCGGCAAAGTATCCCAGTGCCTCGGCAACTAAGGCGGCTTCAAGTCCGCCCATGTTAACCCCACCGTACTCCCCCGGAATGAGAATCCCGGTCACCCCCAGTTCCATTAGGCCCGCTGCCAGCGCTGGCACCTGAGCCTCTGCAGATTCCGCCGCATCGCGAACAACCTGCAACTCACAATGTGCAGCCAGATACCCGGTAACACTGTCCTGCAGCATGCGCTGCTCTTCACTCAAACCAAAATCCATACCTGCCTCACCCTTGTTTTGTGTTGAGTTTGGGTTCCTTGGGTAACCCAAGCGCGCGTTCGCCAATCATGTTTTTCTGAATCTGCGCAGTGCCGCCACCGATAATTAGACCCAGATCCAGCATATAACGCTGTTGCCAACGACCTTCATCACGCAGATGCGGACTATCGTCATAGAGCACCCCTAACTCACCAAGCGCATCAATCGCCATGGCAGCCATCTGGTGGTTCAGCTCACAACCCTGCAGTTTCACAATCCAGCGCGCCATGCCGGGCTCCTGCCCCTTGATGTATTCAGACAACACGCGCATGCCGTTATATTTCATTGCCAGCATACGACCCTGCAACGTGAGTAACCGGTCACGCAATACCGGATTATCGATCAACCGTTGTCCATCGATGCTTTCGCGCTGCATAATGCCAACGATATCGTTAAACCGCGTTTCCGCCTCGTTAGGATCACCGAGTCCGCCACGTTCATGCTTGAGCGTGTTGTTAGCGACAAACCAGCCTTCACCTCGACGACCGATAATCTGCTCCTTGGGCACGCGCACATCGGTAAAGAACACTTCGTTAAAAATGGCTTCGCCAGTCATAGTGACCAGCGGACGCACGTCAATCCCGGGAGTGTCCATGGAAAATATCAAGTAGCTGATACCGTTGTGCTTCGGCGCGTCGGGTTCTGTGCGCACCAGACAGAACATCATATCTGCGTGCTGTGCTCCCGATGTCCAGATCTTCTGACCGTTGATCACCCATTCATCACCATCCAGTTCGGCGCGGGTGGACAACGAGGCCAGATCCGAGCCACTGCCGGGTTCGGAATAACCCTGACACCAATTCATTTCGCCACGCACGGACGGCGGTACAAGCCAAGCCTTCTGCTCCTCCGTACCCAGTTCCAGAACGGTCGGCACCAATCGATTGTCGCCGTTGTGACCCATTCTGGCATTGGCCCGGGCAAACTCTTCGGTAATGATGTGACTTTGGAGGATATCCGGGGCCGCGCCATATCCACCATACTGCTTGGGAATGGTGCGCGCGGCGTAACCATGTTCGATCAGTTTCTGCTGCCACGCGACCGCTTGGGCATCTGGCCTGCCGCGCTGGAACGGAGGCGGCGATTCATGGCCGTGCTGGGCCAGAAAAGCCCGCACCTCATCACGAAATGCCGCGTATTCCTCACTGTAAGTTAAGTCCATTAGTCCTCCCCAAGGCTTGCCGAATCAAACACTATAAATTCTATTTGTTACCAGGGCCATCGCCTGGGCTGCGGCTTTGGATTGGCCGGACAACCGGCCGGGCTTACTCCGGGATGGATTTACGGGTATGCTGTGGGGTCAATTTTAGAACAAACCCCAGAATTGGAAGATCACTCATGCATGACTATCTGATCAAAGCCGCCACCATTGTTGATGGCACCGGCGAGGAAGCGTATACAGGCGATATCGCCATTGCCGACGGCATCATCACTGAGGTCGGACAAGTGGACGGCAAGGCACGGGAAACTATCGACGCTGACGGCGCCATCGCCGCGCCGGGGTGGGTAGATGTGCACACCCACTACGACGGCCAGGTGACCTGGGATGATGCGATCGACCCCTCCTTCTCCCACGGCGTGACCTCCGTTGTTATGGGCAATTGCGGTGTCGGTTTTGCACCGGTCCATGCCGGTGGTGAGAAACAACTGATTGAGCTCATGGAGGGTGTCGAAGACATTCCCGGTACCGCCTTGTACGAAGGCATGCCCTGGGGCGCGTGGGAGAGTTTTCCCGAATACATGGACTTCCTGGCCAGCCGCAAGTTTGCCCTGGATGTTGGAGCTCAACTCGCCCACGGTGCGCTCCGCTACTTTGTTATGGGCGACCGCGGCCTGGCGCATGAAGCGGCCACGGCAGATGATCTCGCCCAGATGGCGACATTGACCGAAGCGGCCATGCGCGCCGGGGCCATGGGTTTTTCCACTTCCCGCACCATTGGTCACCGTGCAATTGACGGGAACCCGGTACCCGGTACGTTTGCAGAAGAAGACGAACTGCTGGTCATCGCGGAAGCAATGCGCAAAGCAGGCTCCGGCGTATTCGAAATGATCCCGGCCGCCGCAGCCGGCGATATGCTGCCGCTGGGTGGTGAAAAATATACCACCCTGGAAGAGTTTGCACTCATCAAACGGCTGGCCAGCCAGAGTGGACGGCCGTTTACGTTTACCCAGGTGCAGATTCCCGACCATCCCGAAGTCTGGCGCGAAGTGCTGGCGCTTACCCGCGCGGCCAATCAACAGGGCAGCAACATCCGGCCGCAGATCGCCTCCAGACCGATTGGCCTGGTCACCAGTCTGTCCACGTACCATATGTTCCAGCAACGCCCGAGTTATCTGGCCATCAAAGACTTACCACTCACGGAACGGGTCAAGCGCATGAGCCAGCCGGATGTCCGGGCGGCCATTCTCAGCGAAGACGATGTGGAAGTCCGCAGCGGAAATCCAATGGCAACCATGCATCGTCTTTTCCAGGATGTGGCACCACACCTTTACGCAGTAAATCTCCCGATTGACTACGAGCCGGATCCGAGCAAGAAGTTTGGTGAGCTGGCCGCTGCGACGAACCAGAACATTAACGAGTACGTCTACGATTTTCTGTTGGAAAATGACGGTCATTCGTTCGCTATTCTGCTGGGTGCCAACTATGTGGAATCAAACCACGATGCCATTGCCGAAATGATGCAGCACCCGGATACCGTGACCGGCCTTTCTGACGCGGGCGCCCACGTTAACCTGATATTTGACGCGGTGGCCCCTACCTACCAGCTCACCCATTGGGTCCGTGATCGCAATCGCGGTGCGCGTTTACCGATTGAACTGGTTGTCCATAAACAGACAAAGAACAACGCAGAGCTGTATGGCCTGCACGATCGCGGTGAAATTGCGCCAGGCAAACGCGCAGATCTGAATCTGATCGACCTGCCCGGGCTGACCCTCGGCGGTCTGGAAGTACACAACGACCTGCCGGCCGGCGGCAGCCGCATTCTGCAGCCAGCGAGTGGCTATCTGGGGACCTGGCTGAATGGTGTGCGCACCCGCGAAAACGACGTGGATACCGGTGCACGACCCGGGCGGCTGATGAGGGCGTGCTGATTATGGAATTTGATGTAGAAGTCAGCACCGCAGACGGTGCGATGCCTTGTTTCGTCAGCCACCCGGACGCCAACGCCCCATTTGCACCGATCATTCTGTATATGGATGTACCCGGCATTCGCGAAGAACTCCGCGACTTTGCGCGGCGCATCAGCGAACAGGGTTATCTATGCGTTCTTCCCGATCTTTACCATCGATTTGCCACTGACGGCACGCCAGTCAGGTTTGACTTGCGCAAAGGTGAAGAGGAACTCAAACGCATGTTTGCGGTAGGCAGTGAGCTGTCGAACGCCATGGTCATGCGGGACACTCGCGGCATACTCGATTACCTGGACAGTTCGCCATTGGCGAAATCACTCACCGGAACCATTGGCTATTGCATGAGCGGTCAGTTTGTCCTGAGCGCCGCAGGCACCTTCCCCGAGCGCATCCGCGCTAGCGCATCACTCTACGGCACCCGCATGGTGACGGACAAAGAAGATTCCCCGCACAAGCTGGCAAATGCTGTCCAGGGTGAGTTTTATCTGGGTTTTGCTGAACAGGATCACTACGTGGAAGACTTTGTGATACCACAATTGCAGCAGGCGTTTGACGCGCACAACATCAACTATGAGTTGGTGATTCACCCGGATACAGATCACGGTTTCTGTTTTCCCCAGCGGCCCACCTATGTCGAAGCGGCAGCTGAACAGGTCTGGCAGTCGGTTTTTGCGATGTACGCAAGGGTGCTATAGGAAGAGTTTATCACTGCAGGCCAGCGTGCCTGCACCGACGAATCATTACCGCACCGATCAGCTGAGGGTCTGCAACAGACTCTCTATGGCCGCGATCAGCGCCAGCGGCTGGTCCAGCATGATGTGGTGATGTGCGTCGGTAATTTTCACCAGAGGCACCTGCGCGTCCGACAGGTAAGCCAGTACACGCTCACTGAGCATCGCTGAGTGTTCACCATAAATCACCGCAGCGGGAATCGACAGCTGAGTGAAGCGTGGCGCAATACTCTGCCACCATTCCGGATCACGGCCCGGATCCGGCCCGAAGATCGCCGGATCAAATTTCCATACATAGCCGCCGTCCACAGCCTTCACTGAATGCACTGCCATGTAATGCAGCAAGAACGTGTTTGCGCACGGCTGTTCCGGCGCCAGACGAAAGCGGGCAAACACCTGTGCAAGGTCAGCGGCTACTTTGTGGGGGCGTACACCCCGGTTCTGTTGTTGACGGCGCTGTTCCTCAAACTGACTGGTTTCACCCGGGGCCAGCATCGTCATGTCACAGACGATCATTTGCGACCAGAAATCGGGCTGCCGCTCCACCGCGGCAAGTCCAATCCCACCCCCATAACTATGGCATACCAAGGCTGGTCGTCGACCTTGTGCAGTCAGTCCGGCATGGATTGCCACTGCCATACACTCTTCAGCGCGTACCTCGGTGTCATAACGGGTACGCCAGCCAGAGTCGCCCATCCCGGACAGATCAAATGCCACGACCGAGTAGCGTGCCGCTAGAAATGGCGCAATAAACGCCCAGCAGCGGGCATGCGCCATAAAACCGTGGGTCATGACAACGCCAGGTAGCGTTGGATCACCCCACTGAAAATAGTGGATTCGGGTGCCCGCCACGTCGACAAAGTCTTCCCGACGAGGGATCTGCAAGGCTCGGACAAACCAGTCGGGTAGATCGACATCCAGCAGATCCAGATCCGTCTGTGCTGACCGCGTAGAGGTCGTATTCACGTTGGGCTCACAAGCTCGGCAAACAAACCCCTCATTATACACATCACGATCGCGCGGCAACGGGCTTCTGATTGTCCGACAAATGCGCGTACTCAAGCTTGTTTGCGCAAGTGATTTTCTTTGGCAAATGCATTAATTTAGCGGCCACTCAGCTGAGGGCTGAGAAACATCATTCTGGAGAGAATATATGCAAACCATCCGAGCTGGATTTTCCGCGGCAAGCTCGCGGCGCCTGGCCCAGTGTGCCAGTGCTGTGTTGCTCGGCTGCGTGCTTTTTACCCCTGCGTATGCC
>JBCCUW010000052.1:0-14556 GCA_039196385.1 Pseudomonadota bacterium | reverse complement strand
GACTACACCAATAACACACTGGTGGGTAACACTCGAGATGATGGCACTCCCTGCGGGTTTGGCGGGTGTCTGTATTCACGCCCGGCCAGCCGTGACGACGATTTCACGAATGTCGGCGCGCGCCTGGGTTATGAGATTGATCTGCAGGATAATCTTCTCTACGCCACAGTCAGTACAGGTTTCCGCCCGCCTCAGGTCACGGAGTTGTATCGTTTGCGGGGTGGACAAACCGTGGCAGATCTCGATAGCGAAGAGCTGTTGTCATTTGAGCTCGGTTTTAAGACCCCGCACTGGAACGTATCGGTTTATCGCGAACGCACGCGCAACCTGCTGCTGCGTGATGCGGATGCATTTAATGTCAGCGACGGCAAAACTGAATCCGTGGGGATTGAATTTGAGGGTTATCTGACTGCGGGCATCCACACGCTTAGTCTGGCGGCCAGCTATGGCCGGCATCGCTACGACTTTGATCGCGAGGCAGATGGTCGAGAAACCATCCGCGACGGCAATGATATGGATACCGCGCCGCGTTGGTTGGGCAACCTGCGTTGGCAGATGCAATTGTCCGAGCAGCTGAATCATGAGCTAGAATTAAACGTTGTGGGTCAGCATTACATTAATGCTGCGAACACCGCGGACTATGACGGGCATTATGTGCTGAACTGGCGCGGCCAGTGGCAGGCCAGCGAACAGCTGCAGGTGTTCGCACGCCTGATTAACGTGCTGGATGAAGAGTATGCGGATCGTGCTGATTTTGCCTTCGGCAGTTTCCGCTACTTCCCGGCCATGCCTCGGCAACTATATATAGGAGTCAACTACGACTTTAACTAACGTGCATAAGGTAGATATCGAGGTCAGCCCGCGCGGCAATCTTGAGCTGCTTTCCCAGCGCGAGGTAGAAGCGCTCACGCACGGTGCTCGTCACCAGCATCTGCAGGCTATGTTCCGCAATTGTGCGCTGGCCGTTTTGAATACGGGTAACGAAACGGACAACGCGGCCGCAATTTTCGATGCTTACGAAGACTTTTCCATTCAGGTGGTCAAGCGCACCCGTGGTTTGCAGCTCAGTATCAAGAACGCGCCCGCATCTGCGCTTGTCGACAATCGCATGGTTGAAGGCATCCGTCAGCATCTGTTTGCGGTGCTGCGGGATATTATCTACATCGGTACGGATATCGAAGATCCATCCCGCTATGACCTGAGCTCTTCGGGCGGTATAACCGATGCGGTCTTCCAGATGTTGAAACACGCGCGAGTTATGGAGCCTGGCGCCCGTCCCAACCTGGTGGTCTGCTGGGGTGGGCATTCGATCAGTCGCGAAGAGTATGACTATACCAAAGAAGTGGGTTATCACCTGGGGCTGCGGCAGTTGGATATCTGCACGGGTTGTGGTCCGGGCGCGATGAAAGGGCCCATGAAAGGGGCTGCTGTAGGGCATGCCAAGCAGCGCCTGGCGAATACTCGTTTTGTTGGGCTATCTGAGCCCGGCATCATTGCCGCTGAACCGCCCAACCCATTGGTCAACCACCTGGTGATCCTGCCGGATATCGAAAAGCGACTCGAAGCGTTTACCCGGCTCGGGCACGGTATTGTGGTGTTTCCCGGCGGGGCAGGGACAGCGGAAGAGATCCTCTACCTCATGGGTATCATGCTGGATCCTGCCAACGCAGAACTGAACCTGCCGGTGGTGTTTACGGGACCGGCTGAGTCGGCTGAGTACTTTGCCGAACTGGACAACTTTCTACGGCTGTTGTTTGGTGACGCAATTACGCGTTTCTATAAGATCATCATTGGCGATTCTGAAGCCGTAGGCAAATACATGAGCCGGGCGATCAAACGCGTACACAAAGCGCGCCGCTTGAATGGCGACGCTTATTATTTCAACTGGTTAATGCGCGTGCCGGAAGCACACCAGCATCCCTTTGCAGTGACCCATGACAGCGTGGCGCAGTTGCGGTTGCGGCATGACCTGCCGAATGCGGAACTTGCTGTGCAGGCGCGGCGGGCTTTTTCTGCGATTGTGACCGGCAATGTAAAAGATAACGGTATTCGTATGATTGCCCGTCACGGCCCCTTTCAACTGCACGCTGACCATGTTCTGGTAGAAGCGTTGGACCGCCTGCTGAAGGCATTTGCGGCTCAGGGACGTATGCAGTTGCATGGCGCCTACAAACCTTGTTACGAAGTGGTTGCCGGTTCACCATGATCAAGCTCTCCCAGCTGAGCTGTCGGCGCGGCGAATTCAAACTGTTTGCGCCTCTCGATCTAACGGTTGCAGCGGGGCAATATATTGAACTGACCGGCCCCAACGGGGCCGGTAAAACCACGCTGCTGCGCACGCTGGCAGGCATTTACCAGCAATATGATGGTGCTTTCGAGGTTGAAGACTTTTTGTTTCAGGGGCATAGGATTGGTCTTGACGGGTTGCTCAATCCACTTGAGAACCTGACCTGGCATGCAGCTCTTGCCGGTACTGTTGTCCAGGATGAGCAGCTGCGTGAAGCACTGCGACGGGTTGACATGCTGAATTACGCGTTAACACCGGTACAAGCGATGTCACAGGGACAACAGCGCCGTATTGCCATGGCGCGCTGGCTGCTGGGTGACGCCAGGGTTTGGCTGCTCGACGAACCCGTCACTGCGCTGGACAGTGCGGCACAAACCCTGCTGCTGGAAATGTTACAAAGCCATTGTGCTGCGGACGGGATTGTGGTGTGTGCCACGCACACACCGTTGGATCTACCCGGTAAACAGTCACTGCAGCTGTCGGCCGTAACGCAATGATGTTAGTGCGCCTGCTCGGCCGTGAGATCAAGACGGTGCTGCGGCACCGGGCGGACGTTTTGAATCCGCTAACGTTTCTGTTTCTGGCGGTCATGTTGTTTGCGGTCGCGGTACCCACCCGGGATGCAGATTCGGCAGTCTATGGTGGCGCTTTTTTGTGGCTCATTGTGCTGTTGACGAACATGCTCGCGTTGGATGGCCTGTTTCGACGGGATTATGAAAGTGGCGTCTTGGAACAAATTATGGCCACCGCGCAGGTGCCTTTTCTGTTTGTCGGCCTGCGTATATTTATGCAGTGGCTGAGCGGCGGTTTTCTCATCACATTGCTCTCGCCGCTGTTATGTCTGTTGCTGGGTTTGCCGTTCGAGATCTTCCCGGTGGTGGTATTGTCGCTGCTGGCTGGAACACCGGCGTTAAGTCTATTGGGCGCCATTGGTGCGGCTTTGACTGTGGGATTTGCCCGTGGTGGCGTACTGTTGGGTCTGCTGGTGTTGCCGTTGTATCTGCCGGTGCTTATATTCGGTGCCGGCGTGATCAACGAGCAGTTGGTGGGTGTGGGTGGTACCGCGCAGCTTTACTGGTTGGCATTCATCAGCATGGTTGCGTTGACAATCGGACCCTTTGCGACCACCGCAGGTCTCAAAATCAGCCTGCAGATGCAATGATCTGTGCACGTGTTCTGCGAAACGGTGGCGTGGTTGATGGACAATGCAGGGTTTAGACAGGCAAGTAAGCTGAGCGAATTGGAATTCCTCATGGTGACTGGATTAGTTGATGTCTCTTAAAACGTTCTGGCACAAGTTAGGCTCGCCACGCTGGTTTTACCAGATCTCTGCCGGCTGGATTATCGGCTTTGGTGTGGCCGCTATGGTTTTGCTGTTGGTGGGCACCGTCTGGGGCCTGGCGTTTGCGCCCGCAGACTACCAGCAGGGTAATAGTTTTCGCATTATGTACGTCCACGTGCCGGCCGCCCTGGTTGCGCAGAGTCTTTACCTGGGCATGGGCGTGGCGGGCGTGGTTCTGTTTGTGTGGCGCATGAAGCTGGCAGACGTGGCCATTGGCGCGTGCCTGCCTTTGGGCATGCTGCTGACGGCGTTAGCGCTGTTCAGCGGTGGTGTTTGGGGGCGGCCCACCTGGGGCACCTGGTGGGAGTGGGACGCGCGCACCGTTTCTACACTGGTTCTGCTGTTTCTCTTTATCGGCATCTTTGCCCTGCGCGAGGCCATTGAAGATGTCGAACTCAGAGCCAGGGCCAGTGCCCTGGTTGCCATCGTCGGCACAATCAATATTCCCATCATCAAGTATTCGGTAGAATGGTGGAATACCTTGCATCAGGGCAGCAGTTTGTTTCTTACCAAAAAACCTGCCATGCCGGCAGAAATGTGGCTGCCGCTACTGGTGATGATTCTGGGTGTGTATTGTTTCGCGGGTCACAATGTGCTCAGCCGCATGCGTATCGAAGTACTCCGCCGCGAGCGGAACACCCAATGGGTTAAAGCCCTTTTTACGGACTGATTGTCAAACTACTGGTCGGCAGCGACTCGGTGTACCGCGGATGAGGTATTTGCCAGAAAAAGGAGTGATGCAGTTTGCACTTTGAAAGTTGGAACGAGTTTTTAACGATGGGTGGACATGGTTTATACGTATGGATGGCATACGCCGTTACGTTCATAGTCTTCGTGGGCAGTTACGTCTCCGTGCGGGTGGCGGCTCGACGCCAGGTGCGTGAATTGACCTGGCGATCGTCAACCGACAGCAACGTAAACAGTTGACGTGCAAGGACTGACGGGCAGAGAGAAAGTTGGAATCAATTGAGTAGTAGTCATGATGAATCCGAAACGTAAACGACGGTTATACATGGTGGTCTTTCTTCTGGTCACCATGTCTGGCACAACCGCTGCACTAATGCTGGCGCTGGAACAGAACATCAACATGTTTTATCCGCCCGAAGAGGTGGTGAGCGGGGTTGCCCCGGTTAACGTGCCGATTCGGGCTGGTGGCATGGTGGCTGAAGGTTCGGTTCAGCGCAGCCTGGATAGCCTGGCTGTACGTTTTGTGTTGACCGATCATCAGGGGGCTGATTTCGAAGTGATGTACGATGGCATTCTGCCGGACCTGTTTCGCGAAGGTCAGGGTATTCTGGTGCAGGGTGAATTGCAGGCAGACGGCAACTTTGTAGCGCGAGAAGTATTGGCCAAGCACGATGAAAACTATATGCCACCGGAACTGCTTGATATGCACGCGGATGCCAGCGACGGAGCCGACTGAATGTTACCGGAATTGGGTGAATTCAGTCTTGTTCTTGCCGCGTGTCTGGCGATTCTTGCGATAGGCTTTGGGCTATTCGGGCAGCAGCGCGCGGAGCTTTCGCGCCGCATGGTGTCGTCGCTGGTGTTGGGCCAGTTTGTGTTCTGCCTGGTGGCGTTTCTGGCGCTGGTGTTCAGCTTTGTGCAGGACGATTTCAGCGTGGCTTACGTCGCCAGCCATTCCAACTCTTTGTTACCCTGGTACTACAAGATCAGCGCCACCTGGGGCGGCCACGAAGGTTCTTTCCTGCTCTGGACGCTGACCATGACGGTCTGGATGCTGGCCGTTGTCGTGCGGCGCGACAACTACCCTGCGCGCCTCTACAACAAAGTGATTGGGGTACTGAGCCTGATCAACCTGGGTTTTCTCGCGTTTGCGCTGCTGACCAGCAATCCCTTCACGCGGCTGATTCCGCTCACCCCCGCGGATGGTGCGGACCTGAACCCGCTGTTGCAGGACTTTGGCCTCATTGTGCACCCGCCGATGCTGTACGCCGGCTACATCGGCCTGGCCGTACCGTTTGCGTTTGCTATGGCAGCCCTGCTGGAAAACCGGGTGGACTCCGTGTGGGCCCGCTGGTCTCGTCCCTGGAGTAACGCAGCGTGGGCTTTTCTGACGGTGGGTATCGCGCTGGGCAGTTGGTGGGCCTATTACGAACTCGGTTGGGGTGGCTGGTGGTTCTGGGACCCGTCCGAAAACGCCAGTTTTATGCCCTGGCTGGCGGCCACCGCCTTAATTCACAGCCTCGCGGTGACTGAGAAGCGGGGTACCTTCAAAAGCTGGACCCTGCTGTTGGCGATCGCGGGTTTTTCTCTTTCGCTGCTGGGTGGTTTTATTATCCGCTCGGGCGTTTTGACATCAGTACATGCGTTTGCGGTTGATCCGCAACGGGGTGTCTTCATCCTCATGTTCTTGGCTGTTGTGGTGGGCAGTGCGCTGACCCTCTATGGTTTGCGTGCGGGTGGCGAGCGAGCCTATGTTGGCTTTCAGCTATTCAGTCGTGAGTTCTTCATGCTGATCAATAACGTTATCCTGGTGATCGCCCTGGCTGTTGTCCTATGGGGGACGATGGCGCCCATTGGTTATCAGCTGGCAGATCAACATATTTCCATTGGCCCACCGTTTTTTAACGCATTTTACGTCCCGTTAATGCTGTTGCTGGCGGCCGCCGTAGCATTGGTGCCTGTGCTGAACTGGAAGCGCACGCCGTCAGAAAAAATTACCAGCACAATCGTCCGTACGTTGTTGCCGACCGGACTGGTGGCTTTCCTGATCTGGTATCTCACGGCGCCCGACACGCTGGTCGTTTACGCCGCACTGGCGCTGGCGCTTTGGATTGTTGTCACGCATGGTCTGGATGTGGTGCGCCGCGTGCGTCGTCAGACCCCTCCGCTGGCCTATTGGGGGATGACATTGGCGCACCTGGGGTTTGCCATGTCGATTACCGGCGTGGCCATTACGTCAACGCAGTCAATTGAAGAAGATGTGCGTATGGAGGCTGGTGACATTCGCGCGCTGGGTGAAGCCCAGGTGGAATTTGATGGCATTAAGGCAGTGCGCGGACCCAATTACGAAGCCCAGCAGGGTCAGTTTACCGTGACGCAACCTGACGGTTCGAGTTTTGCGCTGTATCCCGAGAAACGCCAATACCTGGCAGGTGGCAACGTCATGACGGAAGCTGGGATCCAGGGCGGCTTTTTTGCTGACACTTACATTTCTTTAGGCGAACCGCTCCCGGGTGATGCCTGGGCAGTCAGGCTGCATTATAAGCCGCTGGTGCGCTGGATATGGCTTGGCGCACTGTGTATGGCAGCGGGGGCGTTGCTGGCGGTGTTTGATGCCCGTTATCGCCGCTTACGCCGCCGACAAAGTCAACCTGCTGTGGTGCCGGTCAATCCGCAACTAAAAGCGCAACCAAATGCGCAACCAGAGGGTGGTGCCGTTTGAGCCGCCTGAGTCTGTTTATCCCGCTGGGTGTATTTTTGCTGATTCTACTGGTGGGTTACCTGGGCTTTTCCCTCGATAAACGCAATGAATTGCCCTCAGCGTTGCTGGGCAACAGTTTCCCCACCTTTGACGCTGCGGATCTGTTTGCCCCCCAAACCCGGGTCACCCGCGAAGATATTGTGGGCCGGCCGGCCCTGGTGAACGTCTGGGCAACCTGGTGTCCGACCTGTAAGGCGGAACATGAGGAGTTGATGCGTATTGCATCGATCAGCGACGTTTATCTCGTCGGCCTCAATTACAAGGATGATCGCCACCTGGCGTTGCAGTGGCTGGCTGATTACGGCAATCCGTATGATCGCGTCATTGTGGATCCTGATGGTAGTCTGGGTGTGGAGCTGGGGGTCTACGGCGCGCCGGAAACGTTTCTTTTAAACGGTGCAGGTGAGGTCGTGTACAAGCGGGTAGGTGATGTAAATCGGCGCATCTGGGATGACGAAATAGCCCCGCGATTGGCGCATATGGGTATGACCGTGGCGCACCAGGCTTCAGGTGGAGAGGTGCTGGGCCATGCTGATTAGAACCCTGTTATTGATTGTGGTCGCCCTGTGCAGTGGTTTAAGCGCGACCGCTCGAGCGGTCAGCCAGGTGGATATTTATCATTTCGACAGCACGGAGCAGCGTGAGCGCTACAACAGTCTGATCGAAGAGTTTCGCTGTCCCAAGTGTTTGAATATCAATATTGCGGGCAGTGATGCGCCCATCGCCCGGGATCTGCGCCGCACCGTGCACAAGCTTGTTGTAGTAGATGGCATGACAGATCAGCAGGTGCGGGATTTTCTGCAGGCGCGCTACGGCGACTTTGTGCTTTACGACCCTCCCTTTAACGCCCGCACATGGCTGGTCTGGGTCATGCCCTTTGTGTTGGCAGTGGTTGCTCTGGGTGTGTTGTTTTTCTTTGCCCGCAATAAGCGGGGCGGGAAAACGCTGGATGCGGCGTCCCAGGATCGCCTGCGCGCGCTGCTGAACAGGCAACAGTCATGATCTGGGTTGTATTGCTTGTCAGTGTATTGTTCGCGCTGCTGTTTGTGCTGTGGCCAGCCTTGCGTGCGCAAGGTAAACGACAAGACATGGCCGCGGCAGCTGATCCTCATGATCAGGTTGTACTGCATCTGTATGAGCAGCGTATTGGCGAACTGGACAAGGAAGTCGACGACCATCATGTGCGCGCGCAAATGCAGGATGAGCTGGGTGCAGTGTTGTTGTCCGAGGTCACCGATGGGATTGATGAGTCTGATGCTCGGGAACGCACGGGAGTCCAGGCGGATCGCCTGCCCCTGGGACAAACTGTTGGATCAGTAATGTTTGTGCCTGTGCTGGCGCTTGCCCTGTTTTTCTGGATTTCCGATCCTGGAGTCACACGGGTACAGGGTGCTGAAGCGCTTATGGCACTTTCGGCGGAAGAGGACGAGGCGGCCCTGCAGGATTGGCGGTCGCGTTTGCGCACACGTGTGGAAACCGCAACAGACGATCACAAGAGCTGGTACCTGCTGGGTCACAGTGAGCTGAAGTTGGGGGACTATCCAGCCGCGGCGAATGCCTTTGCCAACGCCAATGAACTGGTGGAAGATGACTTGACGCTGCTGGTGTACTGGCTGCAGGCGCGTTATCTGGCTGCCCAGGGTGAACTGGACAGCGTCAGCCGCGGCATTGCTGAACGCATACTGCGGGAGAATCCGGATGTGCCGGTGGTGCTGGAGATGCTGGCGGTAGACGCGTTTCAGCGCCAACAGTATGAGTCGGCGATAAGCCTTCTGAACCGTGCTATCAGTGGTTCCCAGAACCCGGCGCAACAGGCATCGTTTGCCGTTGCCATCAGGCAGGTCCGGGCCGCGCTGAGCGTGCCCCCCGCAGGGGTTGAAGTGGTTGCCAGCAGTACCGCTCAGGTACCGCACAATGCGACGCTGTTTGTGCTCGCCAGGCCGGTGGGTGGGGGTATGCCCTACGCGGTGGTGAAGCGACCTGCAGCGTTGCTGCCGTTGACCGTACAATTGGATGACCTGGTCAGTATGAGCCCGGATCGCCTGCTCAGCAGCGCTGAAGAGTTTGAAGTTGTGGTGCGCATCAGTCGCTCGGGTACCGCGATGCCGGCTGCGGATGACTGGCAGTGGGTATCCGCTGTGCAAACCCTGGTGGATACCGGCTCTATCAAGCTTGAGGCGCAGTTGTCGCCACCCACCTGATTGCGCATCAGCAGTGAACTTTCCAGTTCGAGACTGGTCTTAATCCCATTGCAACACTCGACAACCGGTGCACGGTGGACAAACCAGCCTTTAAACCCGCTTTGAATCTCACGGAACAGATAGCGGAACATCTGGCGCATCAGATTATCCGCGGCCAAATGGGTGGTGGCGAACGCATTCAGGAATTGCGCGTTGCCCGAGACCTGGACGTTTCCCGGGGTTCGGTGCGCGAGGCTTTACTGATTCTCGAACGCCGCCATCTGATTGAGATCCAACCCCGGCGCGGCGCTGTGGTGAATACTCTGGACGCCCATGATGCGGTCAGTCTCTGGGAATTGTTGGCACCGGCCGAGCAGCGCTGGTTAACGCGCCTGGCAACGGCGCCTGAGCAGTTGGGTGATGGTGCGGCCAGCGCCTTACACGACATGGAAATTGCCGCCCGCCAGGGTGATACCGAAAGTCTTCTGCAAGCCCGACAGAGTTTTTACGTATACGTATTACTTTGCGCTAACAAGTACACCCGCGCGGTCTTTGAATGTCTTTTACCCAGTAGCCAGCGTGTTCTCTATGCTTTACTCGAGCGGGCGATCCTTGAGCACCATGACATTGCTCGCTACTCCCGTGCGCTCTATGAAGCCATCGAGCATTCCGACGTAAACAGGCTGGACGAATTGTTAGTAGCGTTCTACAGGCGCTTACAACAACTGTGCAGCCGCGGCTTCAATGAGCGCGAGCAGAAGGGCCTGGAACACAACCGCAACGCACGCCCCGACAATTATCCGATGCCAACCCGTCAACACAGCGTGAGCTGAGCCTAAACCAATAAAAACCTTGGTTTTTTTAGATTTGGGTATTATCAAGGCGGAAACTATCCAGTAGACTTGACGCTTCACGATACGGGGTAACATTCGTTTAAGTTATTCCTGGTTCGTTGAGGATGGTTAAGCGCCTCTCTACGCAAACCTGGGCCTCGATAGACCAGATCATCTAATTTAAGCGATCTGCATATGCGACTTAAGCAAATAAAGCTTGCGGGTTTTAAGTCATTTGTCGATCCGACAACGGTCACCCTCCCCGGAAATCGCTGTGCGGTTGTTGGTCCCAACGGCTGCGGTAAGTCGAATATCATTGATGCTGTACGCTGGGTCATGGGCGAAAGCTCGGCCAAACAGCTGCGCGGCGAAAACATCACCGACGTCATTTTTAACGGCTCCAACTCCCGCAAACCCACAGCAGTGGCGAGTATTGAGCTGACCTTCGACAATTCAGATGGTCGAATTGGCGGCGAATATTCAGCCTATGCAGAAATCGCCATCCGCCGGCAGGTGACCCGAGACGGGCAATCCAACTACTATCTCAACGGCAACAAGTGCCGTCGTCGGGATATTCAGGACATATTTCTGGGTACGGGCTTCGGGCCTCGCAGTTACTCAATCATCGAGCAGGGCATGATTTCGCAGCTTGTCGAAGCCAAGCCGGAAGAGCTGCGGGTCTACCTGGAAGAAGCGGCGGGCATATCCAAGTACAAAGAGCGTCGCCGCGAAACCAACAATCGCATTAAACACACCAAGGAAAACCTCGAGCGTATCAATGACATACGAGAGGAACTTAGCAGACAACTTGATCGGCTACAGCGCCAGGCACAAGCTGCCGAACGATATCGTGAACTGCGCAAAGATGAGTCTTTACTGACAGCCCAGTTGTTTGCCCTGCGCCACGCGGCGCTGCATACAGAATTGCATAGCGCGGAAACCAGTATCCGCGAACTGACCATCAGCCAGGAAAAGCTGGTAGCGGAACAACGGCAACTCGAGGCGGCCATAGAACAAAGCCGTCAGGTGCACAGTGGCGAGACTGACCGCTTTAACGAAGTGCAGGCAACCTACTATCAATTGGGCGCGGAGATTGCCCGTGCTGAAGAGGCGATTCAATTTAACCAGGCCCGCGTCAAGCAGTTGGAGCTCGACCTGCAAACGGTTCAGCAGCGCGGGGTTGAAACGGATCAGCAACTTGCCATGGACGAAAAACAGATTGGTGAGTTAGAAAGTAGAATCAACCAGTTAGTGCCGCAAGTTGAAGTGTTGGCTGAAAAGGACGCGGGACATCAGCAGGTGCTGGCTGACGTGGAGTTGGCCAAGAGTCGCTGGCAGGCCAGCTGGGACGAATTCAACAAAGAAGCCAGCGAGTCCGAACGTACCGCAGAAGTGGCTGCGTCTCGCATTGAGCATCTGGAACAACTGCTGCAGCGCTTGCGTCGGCGCCGTGAGGAGTTGTTAAGCCTGCTGTCCAAGGCTGATGAAGTTGAAGAAGGTTCTGAGTCGGTTGTGCAGCTCGCCGAGGAAATATCAGCGCTTGAAGGTGAAGGCCGCTTGTTGGAGCTGCGTATCGACGAGTGCCTCAAAGAAATGGCCAGCGCCCGTGAAGACGTGCTGTTGCGTGAGCGTACCCTGGACGAAGCCCGCAACGAGGTCCAGGCGCTGCGGCATGAACTGGCTACCTTGCAGGCTCTGCAGGAGGCTGCGCTGGGTCAGCATCGTCAAGAAGCAGATGCCTGGATCAGCGAACATAATCTGCTGGGACGGGAGCGCATCGGTGAATCGCTCGCCGTGGTGGCCGGTTGGGAAATTGCGGTAGAAACTGTGTTGGGCAATTTTCTGAGCGCGTTGCAGGTTGATGATCTGGATCAACTAGCGGCGTCACTGGCGCAGTTGCCGGATGGTGATCTGGCCCTGGTGGAGGTGCAAGCAGAGCAGAACCATCATCTGCCTTCCAGTCGCGATGGTGAACTGGAACTCCCGGCGCTGCATTCACTGGTCCGCTCAGACGGCTTGCACACGGGTTCTCTACTGCATGGCGTTTATGCAGCCGAATCTACCCAGGTGGCTATGTCTAAGCGCGGTTTACTGCAAGCCGGCGAAAGCATCATCACCCGGGAAGGTTTCTGGGTTGGGGTGGATTGGGTACGGGTGGCCCACGACAGTGACCAGCAGGCTGGGATTATTGAACGCGGCCAGACCATTGAGACGCTAACCGTGCGTGTTGAAGAAGCTGAACGCACCCTCGGCGAGTTGCAACAGCATGTGCAGGCGGGCCGCGATCGGGTAGAAGCTTTCGAAGCTGAACGGGAAACGTTGCAGCGCCAGGTTAACCAATTAACCGAAAACCTCGGCGAACGCCGAACCCATCACGGCGTAACCCGAGTCAAAGTTGAAGAGGCTGGCGCGCGGCGTGAGCAACTGCGCCGGGAAAATCAGGACATTAATGAACAGCTGACCCATGAAGAGCGGCAGCTGACTTTGTCGCGGGGGCAGCTCGTGGCAGCTGAGCAGCAACGCGAAGTGCAGCAGGGCAGGCGTACTCAGCTGAATAGCGAGCGCGAAAATCTGGATGCGCAGATTGAGCAGGCCCGTGCCACTGCGCGCCAGAGCCGTGAAGAATACCATCAGCTCAATGTTGAAAAACAAAGCCTGCAATCCCGCCTGGCCGCCAGCACCACCGCGCGGGATCGACTGCTGGCGCAGAAGCAGGCTCTGGCTGAACAGAAGGAGAGTCTCACGGCAGGAATTTCAACCAGTACCATGCCACTGCCGCAACTGCAGAGTGAACTGGAAGAGAAGCTGGCCCGCCGTCTTGAAGTTGAAAGCAGTTTGACTGAGATTCGCAAGCAATTGCAGGCGGCGGAACAGGAAACCCGGCGTCTTGAGGGCCAGAAGCACCAACAGGAACAGCAGGTTGAACAAGTGCGTGAGGCGTTGCAGAGCGCACGGGTCTCTCGTGAAGGCCTGGCGGTGCAGGAAAGCAATATTCTTGAGCAGCTGCAGAATACCGGCCACACGCTGGAACAGGTGCAAGCGGATATGCCTGAAGAAGCGACTGAAGCCGCCTGGACCGAAGAGCTGGAGAAGATGGCCAGACGTATTGCCCGCCTTGGCGCGATTAATCTGGCCGCGATTGAAGAATATGAACAGGAGTCCGAGCGCAAGATTTATCTGGACGCGCAGGCGGAAGACCTGGAAGAAGCGTTGGCGACGCTGTTAACCGCAATTCATAAGATAGATAAAGAGACGCGGACGCGATTCAAAGATACTTTCGAAGCTGTAAACAGCCGTCTGGGTGAGCTGTTTCCGAAAGTGTTTGGCGGAGGACACGCCTACTTAGAACTAACCGGGGAGGACCTGCTCGATACGGGCGTCTCGCTCATGGCGCGACCACCAGGCAAACGCAATGCCAGCGTGCATTTGTTGTCCGGTGGGGAAAAGGCAATGACAGCGGTAGCGCTGATTTTTGCCATTTTCCATCTCAATCCCAGCCCAGTATGTTTGCTGGATGAGGTTGACGCACCGCTGGACGACGCGAACGTATCGCGCTTTGCAAAGCTCATTGAAGAAATGTCTGCTGATGTGCAGTTTCTGGTGATCTCGCATAACAAGATCACGATGGAAATGGCGGACTATCTGATGGGCGTCACGATGCAGGAACCGGGTGTATCACGCCTGGTTTCGGTGGATGTGGACGAGGCCGCGGCCATGGCGGTGATGTAGTTGATTCATCGTCTTGCCACAGCGGGTAGGTTTTAGCGGGTGGTTGCCAGAGTGCAATCGAGGAGCCTAGGTTGGACATAAAAGATTTTATCCTCATCGGCGGTGGCATTCTCATCGCCGCCGTCGTCGGGCATGGATTCTGGATTGCATGGCGTACCAAACGAGAGCCGTTGCGTCTGGACATCGTGCCGGATCTAATTCCGGATGATGTGGACGATATGGAGCGCTTGCGCGGTGAATTGCCGAATGGAGGTGCGCGGGTAATTAACAAGCGGCGGGGTGATGCAGGAGATGCGCCCGCGCAGGTGAGCCTGGATCTTGATGTGCCGGTGTTGACGGAGGCTGACCAGGATCTGTTGGATAGCCAGACGGATGGATTGCCCGATGAAGATGCCGCGCCGGTTCGCCAGACCCGTGCCAGGCCACGCGTGCATCAGGCGCCGCCGCGTCAGCGCAGTGCTTATCCTGAGGAAGAGCAGACCGGTGTGGAAATTCGCGACGTCAGCTTGAACGAAGCGTCAAACGATCCCCTGGGTGATCGCATCATTGCGGAGCCGGTGGCCCGGCGCGACAGTCAGGGGCGACAACCCGAGCAGTCGAGCGGGAGCCGCTATGGTGGCAATCGTGAGGTGGAACCCGCTGCGCCGGAGGTTAAGGCCGTTGAGGAATTGTTGGTGCTTAACCTGATTGCTGCCAAAGGTGAACGCTACGCCGGGGCGGAACTGGTTGATGCGTTG
>JBCCUW010000051.1:0-14560 GCA_039196385.1 Pseudomonadota bacterium | reverse complement strand
GTTGTAGTCGATCCAGTCCTCGACAACGGTTTGGGTCGGACAAACAATCGGCGCAGTGCTGATGTTCAGAGTATGCATGGATGGACAGATTCTGCTGTAGATAAAACGGCATGTTAACTGCAATGCTATTCGGGATACACTTTAGCTGATGCAGAATCCTCCCGCGCTTACTGTCACAACGAAACTGACCTACGGTCTCGGCCAGGCTTCCGAAGGCGTGAAGAACGCGGCTTTCAGCGTGTTTGTGTTTTTTTACTACGCCCAGGTGCTTGGTGTATCCAGTTTCTACACCGGCCTTGCGGTAGCCATTGCCCTGGTGGTTGATGCTTTGACTGATCCGGTGATCGGTTCCATATCCGATAGCTGGCAGAGTCGTTGGGGCAGGCGCCATCCATTTCTCTATGCTGCTGCAGTACCTCTGGGTCTGGCGCTGTTTGGCCTGTTCAGCCCGCCTGCGCTGTCTGAGCTGGGGTTGTTCCTGTGGCTCACAGTGTTCGCAATTGCCACCCGCGTGTGCATTACGCTGGTGTACATCCCACATATTTCACTGGGCGCTGAACTGACGGAAGACTTTCATGAGCGAACCACCGTGGTCGCGTATCGCTACTTCTGCAGCTACGGTGGTCAATTTGCAACCTTTGCGCTGGGCTTCGGGGTGTTCCTGGCAGACACGGAGCTGTTTCCTAAAGGCCAGTTCAATGTCGCCAATTATGTACCCTTCGGCGCGACGCTGGCGCTGATCATCACCAGCGTGGTGCTCTTGTCTGCAGCAGGCACGCATCAGCGCATTCCCTATCTGGTGCAACCGAGCAACGTGTCTCCGTATGCGGGGCTGCTGGCGATTTTCCGGCGTACCTTCAGTGAAGTGCGCGAGGCACTCACGCATCGTACGTTCAGCTGGTTGTTTGTCGGCATTCTGCTGGTGTTCACGATGGTGGGCGTGGATACCGCACTGAACCTGTACATGAATACCTACTTCTGGGAGTTGGCCAGCACGGGCAACCTGTGGTTTTTCATGGCCACGCCTATCGGTGCGCTGTTAGGCACGTTGATTGCGCGTCGTTTGAACGAACGCTTTGGCAAAAAGCCGTCCGTGATTTACGGCACGCTGTGGTGGGCGCTCTGTCAAACCGTGCCGGTGGTTCTGCGTCTGCTTGGCTGGTTTCCGGAAAACGATACTGCCGCGCTGTTGTGGACGCTGATCTTTATCAAGTTTGTTCAGGGTGTTGGGGTCGTTCAAGCGTTGGTCAGCTTCAACTCCATGGTTGCCGACATTGTTGATGAGCATGAGCTGGCTACTGGTAAACGCCAGGAGGGCATTTTCTTTTCCGCCATTTCCTTCTCTAATAAAGTCACCACGGCTCTGGGCACGTTTATGGCGGGGGTGGCTCTGAAACTGATTGCCTGGCCCCAGGGTGCCGATATTGTCAGCGCGGCCGACATCCCCCCACACACTTTGCAGTGGCTGGGTCTGATCTACGGGCCGATTGTGACGGGTTTTGCGCTGGTCTGCGTGTGGTGTTATTCAAAATACGACCTCGATAAGCAGCGTCATGATGAGATCCTTCAGCAACTGAAGTTGATGCGCCAGCAGTCTTAATTTCTCCGCAAATGCAGTAAGCTTGCCCCTTCAGGATTGAGAGAGTTGGTGGGCAAATGAACGGTGCTGAGACTTTAATTCGCGGCCTGGTCAGTGCGGGTGTGAATACTTGTTTTGCAAATCCCGGTACTTCGGAAATGCACCTGGTGCAAGCCATAGACGGGGTCAGCGACATGCGTCCCGTGCTCTGTTTGTTCGAAGGGGTCTGTACCGGCGCCGCTGATGGTTATGCGCGTATGCTTGGCACCCCGGCCTGTACCATACTGCACCTGGGTGCTGGTCTGGGCAACGGGATTGCAAACCTGCACAACGCCAGACGTGCCTCAACGCCGCTGATTAATCTGGTCGGTGATCATGCGGGTTACCACGGCCACTTTGATGCCCCGTTAACCAGTAATATTGAAGCGATTGCACAAGGCGTGTCTGCCTGGATCCGCTCTTCCGCCAGCTCTGAAGGATTGAGCCAGGACGGCCGTGATGCGGTGGTGGCCGCCCTGGCCGCAAACCCGGATGGGTTAGGCAACGTCTCGACACTGATTATTCCGGCAGACTGCGCATGGGGTAACGGCCATTCCGCCAATGGCCCCAAGCTGTTCCGCCAACGCGCTGAGGTGACCAATGATGGGGTCATCGAAGCCGTTGACGCCCTGGGTAACGATGCGGAAGGCACACTGCTTTTGTTAGATGGTGATGGCTTGTCCGCAGAAGGTGTGCAACAGGCCGGCCGGATCGCGCGGCAAGCAGGATGTCAGGTATTCTCCACCACCTTTCCTGCCCGGGTGGAGTCCGGTCCGGGTTTGTTTCCAGTGGCGCGTATGCCTTATTTTCCGGAACAGGTGATGGCGCTGATGCAACCGGTGCGCAAGCTGATTCTGGCGGGCGCCCGAGCGCCAGTGAGCTTTTTTGCCTACCCGCAAACGCCCAGTGATCTGGTGCCGGCGGACTGTGAAGTGGTCAGACTATCCCATCGGCACGAAGACGTAACAGCCAGTCTGCAGCGGGTGGCAGACGCGCTGGGTGCGCCGGCCACGCCCGAGACGGTACCCCATGGTAATAAACCGGCATTGCCGGAAGGCCAACTGACAACCGCCGGGGTTGCTGAAGCACTGGCTGCCATGATTCCTGATCAATCGATCGTAGCGCTGGATTCCGGTGGTGGGGGCGCTGCATATCCCGTCTTACAGAAGTCGGTGCGGCACACCTGGCTAAACTTGACCGGCGGCAGTATTGGTCAGGGTGGACCGGTTGCTGTAGGCGCAGCGGTGGCTTGCCCGGATCGGCCGGTTTTTGCGCTGCTTGGCGACGGTGGTGCGGGTTACACGCTGCAGTACTTATGGACCGCAGCGCGAGAGCAGCTCAACATTGTTACCGTGATTTACTCCAACCGCAGTTACAACATATTGGATACGGAATATCGCCGCCTGGGCGTTAACAGTGTGGGCGAGCGTGCGGCCAGTCTGTTTGAACTGAATAATCCGGACATTGACTGGGTCAGCCTGGCTAATGGCTATGGTGTGCCAGGCAAACTGGCCCAGAGCGCAGAGGACTTTATTCTGGCCCTGGATGAGGGTATGCGCACGCCAGGGCCTTATCTTATCGAGGCAGTGGTCAGCGGCCGCTAACGGGTGTGGTCACAACTGTCACGCTTTCTCCAGGTGGGCGCGCTGGGGTTTGCGATAGATGCCGGTGTTTTGTGGCTGTGTGTTTACCAGCTTGATATGCCTTACATCGGCGCCAGATTGGTGTCGTTTATTGCCACCATTGCAGTCACTTTCGTTTTGAACGCACGCTACACTTTCGCCGTGCCGGTGCGTGGCGCCAGTAAAACCCGCTACGCAGCCATCCAGATTGCTGGCGCGGTGCTTAACTTCACCAGCTACAGTTGGTTAGTGCTCAGTGGCCCTCTCGCGGGCCGTCCATTGTTGTGCCTCGTCGTGGGCTCAGCGCTGGCTGCTGTGCATAACTTTGTGATGATGCGGCGTTTTGTTTTTCATGATCAGCGGGTCTGTCAGCTGGACTGATAAGCTCTGGTGACGGCTCAGCGACACTCGCCACTCATCCGATTGATCCATGCAGAAATCAGGCGGTGGCCCAGGGTATCTACCAGTGAACGTCCCAGCTCGGGCATCATGGCGGCAGGGTCCGTGGTCTGCATGCGAAAGGTCAGGATGGATTGGTCTGCTTCGCCAGGCACGATACTGTACAGCAGGCCGCCGCTGCCACGGCCTGCCGCAATGGGGGGTTTACAAATACCCAGACTGGCGTCTGACTGATTTGCGTAGTGCAAGAGCAGGGCGGATGTGTCCGCAGCCCCGTCGGGGTTATGGCAATGGCCACAATTGATGTCCAGATAACTGCGCGCTAGATGAGACAGAGTTGCGTTGTCCAGTTGGGTTTCCCGGTCTGCGTCAACCGCATCGACGTAGTCCTGCCAGGCCGCCGCGGGCATTATGTCACGCAGCGCGGGTAACTTGGCCAGGCGGTTCTGCGCCGCCCAATTGCTGAGCTGATTGCCCCCGCGCATTGGGTCAGGGCGGTGCAGGTGACGGGCCTGCAGCCCGATCGGTTGCAGGGCGCCCGTGGTGTGATTGGTGGCATGACAGCTGGCGCACTGATTGCGACTGGGCACCATATAGTTCACCGCTTGCTGACTGCTCGTTTGCAGGATCTGCAAGTCGCCACTGATCTGCAGATAAGCATCGTCGCCTGACCAGACATAAGGCAGAGCATCCCATCCATGCGCCTGTTTCACCAGCAGCCGGGTTTCAAGCAGATGTACGCCGACTCGGGTAAGCCGGCCAGGTTCGGGGTCTGTGGCGTGTTGGAGCGAAATGACCTTGGCTGCGTTGGTGTCTTGTTGGGGCGCCGTGTTGTAATAAAATGTCTTGCTGACAATTGTTCCAACGGGAAAGTTGAAAGCAGCATCGGCGCGGAATTCAGCTTGCATACCAGATGGCAGGTAGACCGTTCTCAGTTTCTGTGCATAGTCTGTGAACAGTGGGGTATTCAACACATAGATGTGGTTATCTGGATGCAGATCCAGCGTGGTGACGGAAACCTGAAACAGGCCCCAATCTGAAAGGCGCTTGGGATAGTCTGAGGGGCTGAAGAACTTGACGCTGGGGACTTCGCTGCAGCCACCCAGGGTGAGATGTGCGATGAGCAAGAACCATAACGGGATTTGCCGTCGGATCATCGGTGGTTACAGGTTCAGGTTAACAGCGGCTAACTTCGGCAGCGCACAACCCAGCGCGTCGGTTACCATACCCGGTGCGGCAAATTCATTGGCCGCATCCACGTTAAACAGTTGCGCGGTACCGTTGTCCACACAAATCGCCGGGCTCGTTTCGGTACGCTCCGGATTGGTGAAACCATCCCAGATGACATCGGGAAAGGCCCCATCAGCGCCAAATACGGCGGTTTTCAATTGCGCCAGGTAGTCCGCGCCAGGCGCTGTACCACCGCCGCTGAACTCATTAGCGTAAATATAGATGCCTTCAGGGTAAGGATCGAATTCTTCTGCCAGCTCCCGCTGGCCAGCATAGTTTGCGCTGAAATAACTGGAGACCAGAATATTGGCAGTGTTGTTGTCGCGAATTCGGTTGTTGAAAATTTCCACCAGATCATTGGAGTTGATCACGATTCCCGAACCACTGGGCACGCCGGAAACAGCAGTTCCCGGTGCGGCAAAGTTATCGGTATTGTTGGCGTAGATCTCATTGTCATACACCCGGGTGCTATGTCCACGCTGGGGAATCTGCGGCATATTAAACACCAGCACACCACCGGTGTTGTTTGTAGCCGTGTTACCGTAGACGTCAGCGTTGATGGTGTTTTCTATTTCAATGCCTGCCACGTTAAACTCAGCTCGATTGTTGCGCACAATCACCTGTTGGGATTGCCCGACGTAAATACCTGCGTCGGAGGCGCCGATGGCAACACTCCCCTCAATCAGGGTATGCCTTGTTTGGACCGGATAGATGCCGTAAGCACCATTGTTCACATCCGGTCCATTGGTCCATTCCGTGCGCACTCTGCGGATGACAATATGTTCACCTTCGTTAACCTTCAGCGCATCACCCACAGTATCCTCGATGGCCACATCTTCGATGAGAAAATGGCTGGCGTTAACAGCAAGACCTTCCGCACCTGCGACCTGATTGGCAAAGCTGAGTATGGATTTGTCCATGCCTGCGCCACGAATCGTGACATTGTCGGTGTTCAGTACCAGACTGCGTTTGAAACTGAACGTGCCCGCAGGGATATCGATAACATCGCCGGGTTTGGCAGTTTCAAGCGCCAGGCGCAGCTGGCTGCCAAAATCGGCAGCAACCGTTGCCGGAGGGGCATCCGCCTGGTCCGCACTGGTACCCGGCGGGGTATCACCGCAACCCTGGAGCATAGCGATCAGAGCCAGCACCAGAACAGGTATTCCACAATATTCGCTTAACCCCATGAGGGTCTCCTTTTGTTGGGTTTACATCAGCAGCAGGGTGCGATCGATGGTCCAATAAGCGGCAATACAACCCATACTGTAAGCGCCTATCCTGATCAGTTGGCCCAGCGCAACAAATTTTACCAACAGCCATTGCAACATAAACAGTGCGGCAATCACCATGAGCTGGCCCAACTCGAGCCCAACATTAAACAGCAGCAGTGATAACCAAAGCGCATCCTCCGGCAGGCCGATGTCGCTGAGGGCGCCGGCAAATCCCAGCCCATGCAACAGGCCAAAAACAAAGGCCATGATCCAGGGGCTCGTCTGGGTCAGTACCGAGCGCTTGTCCTCTGCCTGCACCAGTTCCCGGGCCAGAAACAAAATAGACAATGCAATCACAGCTTCTACCGGGCCCTGTTGCAATTGCACCCAGCCCATCACCGACAGGAACAATGTGATGCTATGGGCGATGGTGAACGCGGTAATGGTTTTCAGCAGCATCCACGGGTTGGTGATAAACAGCACAAGCCCCACGACGAACAGGACGTGATCAATGCCGAATAAGAGGTGTTCAACTCCGATGATCAGGTAGCTCCAGGCAGAAGCGGATTGGCTGCCCAGATCCAGAGTGGGGCTCTCAGGGCGTAAAATATAGCTGTCAGAGTCGCCGGATGCGCGCTCCAGACGCACCATCACATCGGTCAGTGTGACAGATAGACCGCTGATGTGCAGCTTACCCTGGGATAGATCGCAGTCGGTTGTCCAGCGGTGTAGCAGCGCTGCATTGGTCACCTCCGGCGGGGCGGTGTCCTTGAGTTGACAGCCTTCGGGAAAAACCGGATCGATAGCCAGCCGCCCATTCTGGACAACGGGCTGTTTCCACAGCACATCGTATCCGTTGCCCCCGTCTTTAACGGTAATCTGTAAATAAGCCGGGCGTACTTCATGGCCAATTGCATGTGTCGCACATAACATCAGGAACAGACAGAGTAACAGTTGCGGAGAGCACGGCAGTGTGATGTTGATAGATAATGAATTTGCGGACGGACGGGTAATCACGCGCGCTACTCGCCGTCTGGGTAGTGAATGTCGTAGCGGCTTTTCAGATCTGCGTAGTACGCACTATTGGCGGCTTCTCGAATGGCCTGTTGTGCGTCTACTGCCACCCGACCTTTGACCGCTTCAAACGATTGAACTTCGCGGTTAATTTTGGCGGTCAGCTGCACAGCGTGCCAACCGTATGCCGAGCGCAGTGGTCCCTGCCAGTTTTTCTCGACGCTGAGACTGGCCAGTTGATCAGCAAACTCGCGGCCGAATAAATCGCCAATCTCCCGAATAGAACGCTGCGCATAACTCTTTTGCAGCATGAATGGGTCACCGGCGCGCGCCGCATCTTCAAGGGCAAGTCGAGCGTCCTCTTCAGCGTTGGCTCTGCGGTCCACAGAAAAATAGCGATGACTGAACGTGTAGCGATCCGGTAGCTGGTAGTTCTCGCGGTGCTCGGTGTAGTACTGCCGTAACGCCACATCATCCAGCGGCTCTGCCGTGGCTAGGTCTTCAGTGAGGAAGGTCAGCTTCTGTACGAGTCTGCGGCGCACAATCGTGTCGTTGGCATCCAGCCCCATGCGTCTCGCTTCGCGATAATAAATTTCTTCTTTAACAAATTGTTCGACCAGCCCCGCCAGTTCTTCGGTCGTAGCGGGGCGGCGCATCTGCATAGACCACTGGTCATTCAGTCGTTGCAGATCGTTGGCCCCGATATCGATACGATAGGGGATCTCGTCTTCTGTCCACCAACCTGCCAGTACAAACAGAATGGTCCCCACCGCCAGGAACAGCCATAAGGGATCTTTAAGCCATCGCATTATCTGGTTTCGCGACGATCAGTTCATTTCGAAGCCGCCAGCAACCGACAGGGCGATGCCGCTGACGTTGTTGGCGCTGGCCAGATAGACCACAGCTTCACCCATGTCTGCAGCGCTTTGCGGACGACCCAGAGGGATGGTGGTCTGCATGGACGCTTCAAATTCCTCTTCGCGTTGGCTCTCAGAGGTGGCGTTAGAGGGCAACAGGTGATCCAGCCACATCGCGGTGCCGACCATGCCCGGGCAGATGGCGTTTACTCGAATGTTATCAGCGGCCAGTTCAGCCGCCAGGGCCTGGGTTATACCGATTGCGGCAAACTTGGAACCGCAATACGCCGACATGTTGGGATAACCTTTTTTGCCGGCGATTGACGCGGTGTTGATAATGCTTGCGTTGGGGGCTTCGCGCAGGTGGGGCAGGGCAGCCTGGGTCATGAGGAAAATACCTTTGGCGTTGACCGCAAAGATGCGATCCCAGGCGGCCTCATCAAAACTGCCAACCGGCCCGCTGTCGACAACACCGGCATTGTTGACCAGGATGTCGAGGCTGCCGAATTGGTCCAAAGTCGCGGCAACAGCAGCGGCACAGCTGGCAGCGTCCGTGACGTCAACGTGGGTGGCGCCAAGGCGGCTGGCATCGCCGGCCTGGTCGAGCGTGTTTTGCAGATCTTCAGCATCCGCCAGTGCATAGCGCCAGTCCCCATGAGCATCACCACTGACGCCAATGTCGGCGATCATGACACTTGCACCGGCTGCGGCGAGGCTGGTCGCGATACCCGCGCCGATACCTCTTGCCCCTCCGGTGACCAGGGCGGTTTGTCCTGTCAACGCGATAGCCATGTTATCTCCCCCTCTCTTGCTCTCTCTTTCTCTCTCTTGCTCTCTCTTGCTCTCGCTCCCCTGCGCACTTTACCCAGGCAAGTTAAGCCGCAAATTGTTGCAGATGGTAGTCTGAATTACCAAATTGTGCGTCGAGTACCAGCAGTCGTTTGAAATAGTGGCCGATGCGCAGTTCTTCTGTTACTCCCATGCCGCCGTGCAGTTGGACTGCATTTTCGCCGATCATGATACCGACCTTGCCAACAAAGTGTTTGAGAGCATGCACCGTGCGCAGTGCTTCAACACCATTCTGTACAACTTCCAGGGTGGCTCGGTAGAGGAGGGATTTGCACTGTTCGTATTCCATGAACATGTCGACCATGCGGTGTTGTACCACCTGAAAATCCGCAAGCGGATGATCGAACTGGATGCGCTCTGAAGTGTATTCCACGGTATCTTTGTACAGTACTTCCATCGCACCGACCGCTTCTGCGCTCAGGGCAAGAATGCCGTCGATGGCGACTTGTTGGAGCAGGTCAAAACCTTCGCCTGCAGCGCCCAACAGACGGCTGGCTGGCACCGTGACATTGTCCAGACTGACTTCAGCAGCCTGCAGGCCATCAACGGTCGGGAAGCCTTTAATTGTCACCCCGGGGGTGTCTGCGTCGACCAGGAACAGTGAGATACCGGCCGTGTCGGCCTGGCCACCGCTGGTGCGCGCGCTGACGACCAATTGTGTGGCCGTGGCTCCATTCTGCACCATCCCCTTCACCCCGTTCAGCACGTAGCTGTCATCTTCAGCCTGAGCGCGGGTAGTCACATCGTGCAGATCAAAACGCGCTTGCTCCTCCGCGTAGGCACACGCCAATTGCCGCGAGCCGTCAATGACACCGGGCAGTACCTCAGCCTTCAACTCGGCGCTGCCGCCCAGACTGACCGCCCGGGCACCGAGAACGATGCTGGCAAAAAATGGCTCAACCACCAGACCTTTCCCGAACTGCTCCATCACCAGCATGGTGTCGATTTGATTACCACCGAAGCCACCGTCCTGCTCAGGCAGGGTCAGGCCCAGCCAGCCCAGCTCCGCCATGGTTGTCCAGTGTTCGCTGCTGAAGCCTTGTTTGGTGGCGGTGAGCGCCTGACGCGCTTCCAGCTGATAGTTGTCATAAACAAAACGCTGCACGCTGTCCTGAATAATCTGTTGCTCTTCACTAAGTTCAAAATTCATCTGTTTTTCCTGTTGCTCTGGTCTAATCGCCAGATTTCTTGATACCCAGAACGTTTTTGGCAATCACGTCTTTTTGTACTTCGCTGGCGCCACCGTAGATGGTGTAAGCGCGGCTCGCCAGGTATCCGGCCATACCGCCACGGGCAAATCCCGGGCCGGTGGCGACCGAGCCCCAGGCGGAGGAATACAGCCCGCCCGCTTCAACGGTCAATTTCTGAATACGTTGCTGAATTTCCGTACCTTTGAGTTTGAGGATGGAAGACTCCGGACCCGGATCAGCGCCACCGGCGGCGGCAGCCAGCGAGCGCAGTTCGGTAAACTCCGCTGCCATCAGATCAATTTCCAATTCTGCCACCTTGGCTTTGTAGGCCGGATCGTCCATGAGGGTGCCATTGCCCCTGACCACGGTATTAGCCTGTTCGGTGAGCTTGTTCAAGGCAACGATAGAGCGCGATATGCCGGCCAGACCGGTGCGTTCGTGTTGCAGGAGGCCCTTCGCGTAGGTCCAGCCTTTGTCCTGTTCGCCCACCCGGTTTTCTACCGGTACTTTGACATCGGTGAAATGCACCATGTTGACGCTGTGTGCGCCACCCAGAGTGATGATTGGTTTGACCTCCACACCTTTCTGCTTCATCGGAAACAGCAGGAAGGTGATACCTTCCTGTTTTTTGCCCGTATCGCTGGTGCGGGTGAGGCAGAAAATCCAGTCCGCAATGTGGGCCAGCGTGGTCCAGATTTTGGTCCCGTTGACGGTGTAGTAGGTGCCGTCTTCGGATAACTCCGCCTTGGTCTTCAGATTGGCAAGGTCGGAGCCGGCGCCGGGTTCAGAATAACCCTGGCACCAGTTCACCTTTCGATCGCGGATGTCCGGCAGAAAACGGTCCTGCTGCTCTTTGTTGCCATAGTTCATAAGGACCGGCGCCAGCATGGACAAGCCAAAAGGCAGGTCCCATGGCGTCTGAGCGCTGGCGGTGGCCTGTTCCCAAATATAGTGCTGGGTGGGGCTCCAGCCTGGGCCGCCGAACTCAACCGGCCACTTGGGCACATCCCAGCCGCCTTTTTCGCGGGCCAACTTGAACCAGTTCAACCGCCATTCGTTGTAATCCTGGCCGGCTTGATGCGCGTTATCAGCTAGAAAACTCTCGACTTCCTGCTTGAATTGCAGGTCTTCTGCAGACAGATCAATGTCCATGACATACTCCAATTACTTCAGCGTCAGCCCGGTGATAGAGGCGGGCGGCGGCAGCTTACTGGTTTAGACGGCGGAAGTTAAGTGCAGTAGCATGGCGGTTTGGCTACGGTGGAGAGAGAATTTTGGGTTACAACACACTGACTTATGACATCACCGACCATGTGGGCTTGGTGACGTTTAATCGGCCTGAAGCAGCCAATGCCATGTCACCCGAGTGCGCGGCAGAGTTGAATGACGTCTCGCTGGAAATTGAAGGTAACAAGAAGGTTCGCGCTGTGGTCATCACGGGAGCCGGCAAGATGTTCTGCGCGGGTGGTGACCTGAGTGCGTTTGCGGCGGCGGGAGACGGCGCCCGAGCACTGATTATGCGCATGACCGGAGATCTGCACCTGGGGTTATCGCGCCTGGCGCGCAATGATGCACCGGTGATTGCGGCGGTCAATGGCACCGCAGCCGGAGCTGGGTTCTCTCTGGTGATGTCCTGCGATCTGGCGATATCGGCAGCCAGCGCGGTGTATACCATGGCTTATACCCGCGCCGGCCTGTCGCCGGATGGCAGCTCAACCTACTATATGCCGCGCAAAATAGGCGATCGACGCACGCGTGAGCTGATGTTGACCAACCGTGTGCTCAACGCCGAAGAGGCGTTGGCGTGGGGCATAGTTAATGAAGTCGTGGCAGATACTGAGGTGGTGCCGCGCAGTCTGGCCCTGGCGGCAGAACTGGCCGCTGGACCAACCCAGGCGTTTGGTCAGGTAAAGACGCTGTTAAATGCCAGTTTTGACCACAGTCTCGAAACCCAGATGGAGTTGGAAGCCCGGGCCATTGCACAAATGATTACCACTGCGGACGGCCAGGAAGGGGTGCATGCATTTCTGGAAAAACGCCGCCCGGAATTCAAGGGGTGAGCATCAACAATCCAACCGAGGGGGAGGCAAGCCGTGCAGTGTGATGCGCGCTTGCGTACGCAAATTCAGGCACGGCTGCGGCAGTTTCCGGTGCGCGTAGCGGAGGATCAGTCACTACGCCCAAGTGCCGTGGCAGTGCTGGTCACCGACGAGGGCATGGGGGCTGACCTGCCCGGCCTGGATAATCCTTCCAGTTGGTCATCAGATGCTGCACTGATGCTGACCCGGCGCTCGGAACAGCTGCGTCACCACCCCGGCCAGTGGGCCTTTCCCGGTGGGCGCGTGGATGCCGGGGAAACTCTGGCGGAGACAGCCTTGCGTGAGTTGCATGAAGAGGTGGGCATAGATCTGCCCCTCAGCGCCGTGCTTGGCACCCTGGACGACTTTGTTACCCGCTCGGGATTTGCCATGACGCCTGTGGTGGTCTGGGGTGGTGCGCGCCTGCAGGCGACGCCTAATCCGGCAGAGGTGGCCAGCGTGCATCGCATACCGCTGCGTGAGTTTTTGCGTGAAGACGCCCCGTTGCTGGATGCTACGGATACCAGTGAACACCCGATTCTGCGGATGCCGGTTGGGGATGATTATATTGCTGCGCCCACAGCCGCGCTGATTTATCAGTTCCGTGAGGTTTGTGTGCTGGGCCGGCAAACCCGGGTTGCGCATTTTGAACAGCCGGAATTTGCCTGGAAATAGACTGCCTGGTGGGGCTCTATTCTGACTCGTCGGTACCCATGGAGTCACTGATCGCGACGTCCAGCCCTTCGCTGTGGAAATTCTCACCTTCCGGCATTTCTTCTAACGCAGCTTCAGTGGCCAGATGGAAGGTGGCGAAACCGGGCATGACAAACTGGTTCAGTGCCATACCGATAACGCGGCCAGGGTAGGGGGCGCTGATGACCACCTGTTCGTTGGAGATCGGATCGGTCACAGTGCCCAGAACCTCGCCAGCTTTCACTTTGCGTCCCAGTTTCACCGATGACATCAGAATGCCACCCTGGTCGGCTCGAATCCAAGCTGAACTGTAATACGTAGGTTCGGCGTTACCCCACAGACTGCGTTTGTTGTACATGTCCATGGTGTCGAGCAGGGTAAACAGGGCTTTCACGGTATGCTCAACCGCGTCGTCCTGCAGTCGCAGAGGTTCACCGGCCTCCAGGGTCACCGCGGGAATGCCGGCGTTGACTGCGGCGCGGCGCAATGTTCCTTCACCACCTGTGCTGTGCAGGATAACGGTAGAGCCAAATCCCTGCGTCAGCGCGAGCACGTCTGCGTTGTGCAGATCAGCGCGTAATTGAGGCAGATTGGTGCGGTGGAAAGATCCGGTGTGCAGATCCACCAGACCGTCACAATGGCGGATCACGTCGTTGAAGAAGCTGTAGGCCATGCGCGCTGCGGAGCTGCCACGCGGATTGCCGGGAAAGAAGCGGTTGAGGTCACGGCGGTCTGACATATAGCGCGAGTGTCGCTGGAAGCCCTGCAGATTGACGATGGGTACCCCGATCACCGTGCCGGTCAGCTTCATGGGATTTAATGCATACATCAAGCGGCGTACCGCTTCGATGCCGTTCAGTTCATCACCGTGCACAGCGGCCGTCACACACAGCGTTGGTCCCGGCTCAACACCATGGGCAACCAGTACGGGCGTCGGAATCTGCGCGCCATGCAGTGCTTCCCCAGCAGTCCAGGTGGTCTGCAGCAGCACGCCGGGCGCCACCGTAGTGTCCAGAAATTGAATCGCACCGGTGTTAATAATGGCTTCAGAATCCACTACGTCAGGCTCATTGTGATTGGCCAGCACTGCGCTTGCTGGTTGGCCATCATCGGCTTTGCGCCCTGATCCCGGATGTGTGGCCAGAAGCGCGAGCGCAACATCCAGTCGGTACGCCCGAGCTCACCGACCTGCGCGTACACCGCTTGGTTCATGTGGAGGTTGAAGTCCACCTCGCTGGGGCGCACCCGGCGATGAACACGAGACACGAGATGTCCATCGGCGCGCAGGCGTGCACGGACGGCGAGCGGGAAGGTGCGCGTCAGAAAAGCGAGCATCGCTGGCGCTATAGCACCACGCTCGGGCCCAAGAGCGCGAGGACCCGCGGAGTCGCGGTATGAGATGACAATCGGCGACGGACCGCACGAGACCACGGGTTCGAGCTCAGGCCTGCGAAGCGACCCGCGCCTTCCGCTCCAACGTCGCCGCCCACGGCCGACACCCCGATCGAGCAGCTGGGGTTCGACACGAGGGTGCTCGCGGCGCTCCAGCGTGCGGGTTGTCGGGCCTACGCGGACGTCGCGACCATCCCGGAGGACGAGATCCTGCGGCTCCCTTCGATGGGCCCGAAGGGGTGGGTTCCGATCACCCCCTGGTGCGGGAGTACCCGCTCCGGAAATGAGGCCACGACAGCGCGGGATGAGGACGATCACGCGTACGACAGCGTACGACGACGTGCGAAGGTGTACGAGGACCCTCCGGCGCCGAGACCGGGGCCAGGGCCGGGGCCGGGACGGGGACG
>JBCCUW010000050.1:0-14678 GCA_039196385.1 Pseudomonadota bacterium | reverse complement strand
CTGCAAAACATTGCGCAATCCATCACCGCCAACAATCCCGAAACCGTGTTGATCGTTCTGCTGATCGACGAGCGACCTGAAGAAGTTACGGAAATGCAACGCTCCGTTCGTGGTGAAGTTGTTGCATCAACATTTGATGAGCCACCGTCGCGGCACGTCCAGGTAGCCGAAATGGTCATCGAGAAAGCCAAACGCCTGGTTGAGCACCAGAAAGATGTCGTTATCCTGCTGGACTCGATCACCCGTCTGGCCAGGGCTTACAACACGATCGTACCATCTTCGGGCAAAGTTCTGACCGGTGGTGTTGATGCCCACGCTCTGGAAAGACCTAAGCGCTTCTTCGGTGCGGCCCGGAACATTGAAGAAGGCGGCAGCCTGACCATTGTCGCCACCGCGCTGATCGACACTGGCTCAAAAATGGACGAGGTGATCTACGAAGAATTCAAGGGTACCGGTAACCAGGAACTTCACTTGGAGCGCAAGATTGCGGAAAAACGCGTCTACCCCGCAATCAATATCCGCCGTTCAGCCACGCGACGGGAAGAACTGCTGATGGCAGAGGATGAGCTACAGCGCGTCTGGATATTGCGGAAACTACTCCATGACATGGATGACGTTGCGGCAATCGAATTCATTCTGGACAAACTGAAAGAAACCAAGACTAACGAAGAGTTCTTTAACTCAATGAAACGCTGAGACCAGGCAGCTCCGCGTCAAAGCAAGGCTGCCGATCAGTTCCACGATGACAGAAACGGCGTTCAGCGCCTTGATCACTCGCGTACACGGCAACCCCGTGCAAATTATTCAAGCGCAGGTTGCTGAAGATTACGCGTTTGAAGCCGGGCAGTACTTGTTGGTCTACCATAACGACATCGCTATCCCGTTGTCGATTGCCTCCTCTCCCACCCGTTTGCCTGAACTGGAACTCCACTACCGCTCAACGCCAGGTGCGGCGGACGCGGAAGCCATGGATAAAGCGCTGCTACAGCGGGCGCTGACCATTGGTCCAGCTACTGGTGACGTGCGCTGCGGCGCGCCGGAACAACCCTTACTGGTTATTGCCGGAGGCAGCGGCGCGGCTCTGGCGTTCGCCTGCGCAGAGTACCGCGCCAGTCTGCCCAGCGTAGCCCCTTGTACCGTTTTGTGGTGTGCCGACGAGGCGAGTGATATCTACGCAGACAGCCGCCTGGCTACCTATCAGCCGCTGAACCTGGTGATCAAGATCGACTCACAACGCAGTGCCGCCAACGAAGGTCTGCTGTGGCTACAGACACACGCAGAGGAATTCCGTCAGCATCACATCGTTCTTTCAGGCAGCCCGGGGTTCGTTTACGCCGCCACGGATACGCTGCTAGAGCGCGGCATTGCTCAGGCGCAGATGCAAAGCGATGTCTATGCCTACGCGCCCCGTTGAGACAATATCAATCTGGAGCCTAGTTTGCCGCCTGGGAAAGCGGTTCGGGCCGCGGTTGTGGCAAATCTGCAAGATCACCCAGCGAGCGCAACAGATACTCTGTCCCTCTGCGTTCATCCCCCTGGGCAATACACAAGCGGCCCAGTTCCGCGTAAACGGCGTGATCCGGATGCAAGCGTAGACTGTTTTCCAGACAGTCGCGCGCCTGTTCAAATTTTTCATTCATCAGGTTCAAACGGCCCAAAGTCAGCATCAATGCCGCGTCATTTGGGCGTTCCTTGGCCCAACGTTGTGCAGTGACCAGCTGACGCTGCACGTCGTCCGATCTGACCTGTCCGTACAGAGTAATTAGCGCCGCATCCCAGTGTTGGCCCAGGATAAGCCTTATCGCCTGCTCTGCATCGTTGCGCCGCTCTTGCGCCAAAAGGTGTGTCACCCAATCAACGAGCAGCGTGGTGTCCTGCTTCAGCGCTTTAGGCAGCTGCTTCCATACCCGGGTCACATCCTCATCGGTGGACAGCCGGTTCTGCCATACCAACCTCTGCAGTCGAGTCAGCTCCTCTTTTCCCAGAACTTTGTGTTTGCCAAGATCCGGCAGCAACTCGCGTAGCGCCGGCCAGTCAGCCAGCGCTTCATAACAACGGCTCAACATCTGTAGTACCGCTCCGTGCCGCGGCGCACGCTTGCGCAGCACCAACAAGGCGGCCAACGCTTGCTCATACTCCGCATCACTGATATGGAACTCAGCCTGGTTGAGAGTAACGGCAAACTTTGCGCCGGGGGTGGACTCGTGGGCTCGTTTGAGAAATTCATCCCGTTGCTGCACCTGACCCAGTTCGTGTGCGGTGCGCGCGGCGTTGAGGTAGTTGATGAGCGGCGTTTCTACCCGTTCTGCGCCCGCCAGCAACAGCTTCTGCGCTTCAGCCCAACGCCCCTCCGACATCACCAGCAGGCCGCGCACAGTTTGGGCGCGGGCGTTGCGCAAGCGGCGCGAACTTCGCCAGTTCGACAGCTTGAAGGGTCCCCGTGTGGTTTGGCTCCACAGCAGGGCCAAGCCGCGCACCAGCAGGTACACTCCGATTAGTAACAACAACGCAACCCACAGGCTGGTTTCGAGAACGAGGTCGCCGTAAGCGACAAGCACATAGCCAGCGTCACGAACCAGCAGCGTGCCAACCAGACCACCCAGTACAATAGCAATCAGAATGGCGAGTGCGGCTACTTTCACGAGCCTTCTCCATGGGCCTGCAGCAGCGAATTCAACGAGCCCGAAATATCCGGCAGAGGCCGGGCCAACTCGATCTGGAGCAAACCATCAATTTCATCCAGCAATGCCTGGGCAGCGTCGTCAGATTCCATGTGGTCGACAATCCAGCGCCGGGCCGATTCCAGACTGCTGATAAATACTGCTTGATGCCGTTTTAACGCGGCCAGCTGGGCCTGTTCAAGCGCCAGCCGCAGGTTCAATTCGAGATAACGTTCTTCGTCGGGCGCAAGCAGGGGCTGCAGGGCTTCACCGGAGCCACGAGTGCGTACGCGCACAAACTTGCTGAGTTCATCTGCCAACGTCTGCCAGATTGTCTGCTCAGCTGGGGTTGCGGTTACCTCCGGTAAGTACTCTGGTACTTCGATCGCCAGATTTTCCAGTCCGGTTTTAACAGCTTCGATGCGCAGATATATGCCCTGCAGATCATCCCGCCGAACTTGACGCAACGCCACCATCTCGTCAGCCAACTGCGCCCTGACCTGATGCAAGGCAAAGTCATCCAGTTCAGCAATGATGGTATCCGCTGTCTGCAGTAAGCTCAGCGCACCGCTGGAGTCCCTCTCCATGAGGACACGGTGGTTAGCAATGCGCATCAAGTACTCTGCTTCTGCCAATTTCCACTGCTTCTGCGTTGGCGGTGCTGCCAGCAGCGCCTCATTGAGCGACTTAACTACGCCTGCCTCGGTATCAGCCAGACGCTGTTCCTGCTGGTCGACCAGTTCGGCCATACGCGCAGCCGAGCGACTCTGTAGGTCTCTGATCTGCGCGGTCACGTCACCAGACAGATCTGTCAGGCGCTGAGCAACATCATCCTGCTGCTGATTGACATCAGCCAGCGGGTCCTGATACACCAACAAATAATATAAGTAGCCGACGCCGCCAGCGGCAGCCAAACCCAGCAGAAGCGCCAGCAAGGCCAGGAGTCGCGCCGGCCTGACGGGTGCGGGAGTGCTTTCGGGAGTGCTTTCGGGAGTAGCTTCCTGAACAGTTTCGCTCGGCTGAGATAAAGCATCCTTTGCCGAGGTAGATTCGCTGACCGCTGCTGGCGGTTCAGCAGACTGTCGATCTTCCAACTGCGGCGGATCCGCGTCCACCGACACAGTTTCCACCTGCTCGGTCTGCGCGCTTGCCGGTACTTCATCACCAACCTCTGAGACGCGCGTCTCCCCAGTTTCAGGGTTATCTTTCTTATCGGTCATGCCTACTCACTCATCCTCACCCAGGCGGCCTTTTGTTGCTTGTTCCCACACCGCTTGCGCGGTTGTTTCTGCGGCTGCACCGTGGCTATTGTAAACCCGTGTGAAGCCCAGTTCTTCAGCTTTCTTGGCAACCCGCGCAGAAGGCACCAACAGCTCAACGTCCAAGCTTCCGCCCGCGGCCAGCCATTGCTCCGCAGCGCTGAGCAGCCCATCTATCGAGCCAACCACTATCAACGAAATGTCCCGCACGGGAATAGGCGGAACCGTGGCCCGGTAACGCCGATAAAGGACAAACTTGTGCAGGTCTGTAACACCCACTTTCAATAGTCCTTCCGCCAACGTCGTGCGACCCTGCGCACCAGCCATGATCCATGCTCGCGACGTCGGCTCCAGGGCCTGCACAACCGGCAACTGCAGAATACCTTCTGATGTTGCCAGGTCGGGCACCATGACATCTAAATCCTGCGCCCGAAGAATCGCTGCGGTCTGCTCACCAACGGCTACATAACACGGGTGGGAGACTCGTTCGACCAATTCGCCGGACAAATAGGCTTGTGCAGCGTGAACGGAAAGCAGGAACACGATATCAGGTGGCGCCAGCTGCGCGGCAGCAGCTTGATCTAGTGCGTGCGTACCCTGGGCATCCACCTGCAGGCACTGGGCAGGCCGCACCCATTCGATATCCAGTACCGCAGCACTCCAGACTTCACGTCCCTGGGCCTGCAGGCGGTCTTGTAACCTGGTCGCTCCCGGCTCGGTGCGGGTTACCCAGATTTTCCCCGCACCCTGCACCATTACTCCGCGCCTGCTTCCCGCAATTGCTGAAGTATCCCCGCAGCACCTTGAGCAAAAAGCTGTGCCACTGCCGCATCAGCCACGCGGTGCGGCTGGGTACCGCTGGCTGTTGCCTGCAGGATGTTTTGTCCATCTGCGCTGGCCAACAACGCACGCAGATTAATCTGCTCATCTTCCATCTGGGCCAGCGCGGCTACAGGCAATGAACAATCCGCGCCCAGACCGGCGCTGATACCACGTTCCGCTGTAACACAGGCCGCCACCCGAGCATCCTGCAAAGGAGAAAGCAGTTCGACAACGGGACTGTCAGCCACACATTCGATGGCCAACGCACCCTGTCCCGGCGCAGGCAAACTGTTTTCAACCGACATGGGATAAACGCCCTCCACGGTCAACCCGAGACGCTGCAAACCGGCTGCCGCCAGCACAATGGCATCATATTCACCGTCCGCCAGCTTGGCCAGACGCGTATCCACGTTGCCGCGTATTGGACGCACGCTCAGATCAGGCCGACGCGCCAGTAATTGCGCCTGGCGACGCAAACTGGCTGAGCCTACGCGCGCTCCTGCCGGCAGCGCTTCCACATCACCAAGCGGGCTGACCAGTACATCGTGCACGGGCGCGCGAAACGCAAATACCGGCAACTCAAACTCAGGCGCCAACACTGCCGGTAAATCCTTGGCTGAGTGCACAGCAATGTCAGCCTCTCCCGCCAGCATGGCCGCTTCCAGCTCTTTGACAAACAGCCCTTTGCCGCCCACTTCACTCAGCGGCGCTTGCAGCCATTTGTCACCCTTGGTGGTGATACCGTGCAATTCAACACGCAGGCCCGGGTGCGCCGCACGCAACTGGTCGCTGATAAAATGTGCCTGCCATAGCGCCAACTTGCTCTGCCTTGTGGCAATGCGGATTACTTCTAAACTCGCCAATCTTGAATATCCACTCGTTAATTTGTGTCTGCTAGTTGATCATCAGAGATTTTTAATGACCTTGCGCACACTCGGCAGATGTCGGCGACTCACTGCAATGGTGTCTTCAACGCCTTTCAAGCGCACAAAAACCACGCCTTCATCACCCTTAACCAAGCCGTCTATGTGTTTCCGTGCTACCAGCGCATTGCGATGCACGCGCACAAAAATATCCGCAAATTCATCTTCCAGTTCACGCAGCGTTTCATCAACGATAATCTCACCATCCGCAGAACGCACGGTGACATACTTCTGATCTGCCTGAAAAAACTTCACTTCATCAATGGCAATCAGCTCCACTCCTTTGTGAGTACGCGCTGAGATATGGGTGCGCCGAGACGCGTCCGCCGCGCTGAGCGCCGCTAACTGCGCCTTGTTCAAGCGGCTTGTCTTACCCAGCGCCTCCAGCAGCTTTTCCCGCCGCACGGGTTTGAGCAGGTAACCCACAGCCTGCAGATCAAACGCCTGAATGGCATGTTCTTCATAAGCCGTACAGAACAATACCGCCGGCGGCTGCTCCAGCGCCAGAAAGTGTCGCGCGGCTTCCAGCCCGTCCATACCCGGCATGCGGATATCGAGCAACACCACATCAGGTAGCAGTTGCCCGCAGCTGGCCACCGCGTCTGCACCATTCGCGGCTTCACCCACGACTTCGTAATCCGCATCCTCCAGGATTCGCCGCAAGCGATCTCGAGCCAGGGTTTCATCATCAACTAACAGTATGCGCATCAACAGGCCGGAGAGCTCTATCCAATTTCGGGCATTTTAGGGAATCGCAGCTCGGTTACAAAGCGGCCAGCCATTTCCCGGGTTTGTAAACTGGCGCGTTGACCGTAAAGGACCCGCAAGCGGCTGCGAATATTCTCCAGAGCCATGCGATTGCCGGTGCTTTCATGCTGCTGACTCTCCGCAGGTACCGGGTTGGTGATCACTACCACCACGTCCTCGCCCTGCACATCCAGGTGCAGCTCTATTGTCCCACCTTCAGGCAACGGTTGTATGCCGTGATAGATGGCGTTCTCCAGCAGCGGCTGCAACGTTAAAAGCGGTATCTGGGCACTGCCATCGGGCTGTTCGACCTGCCAATCAAGTTGCAGCCGCTCACCCAGGCGTAGTTGCTCAATGCGCAGGTATCGCTCGCACAGGTCCAATTCGTCGACCAGCGCCACCTGATTACCTGCCTCGTTGAGGCTGGCGCGAAACAACTCAGACAGGTCCTCCACCACCGCTTCCGCGGTATCGGGGTCTGTGGCGATGAGAGACGCGATGATATTCATGCTGTTGAACAGAAAGTGCGGGCGAATACGCGACTGAAGCGCCTGAATGCGCGACTGCAGTTCCGCCTGCTCCTGCTGACGCAAACGCTGCTGAACATAAAAGTACCTGAGCAGCAATCCGGTGATGATGCCGGCGATAATCAACTGGCCGAAAATTCTGGACCACACACCGGGTCCTCGATCTACCAGACTTTCGCTTAGCAGCCCCACCGCCGTTGTCACGATGAGTACCACGGCAAACAAAATACCCGCACCCAAGCCCAGCGGCAGTCTGGTGAGAAACTGGCGCAACCCGCACAAACAGGCCGCACTGAGCAGGGCCACCCATTGCACATACAGCGACATCAGGCCGAAGCGTACCCAGCTAATTTCGCCACCGGCAAACAAGAGGACCACCACCAACAGCTGGCTGAACAGAACGAGCAAGGCGATGGCCGGGGTATTACATAGTTCCGGAATGGCGAAGTGCGCAGGACGGGCGCTCATCGAACCTGCATTCCGCTATACTCCGTCCCGGTTGATATCTGCTGACTTGCCATGGGCGTCAATAGTACACCCTCACGCGCTCCAAAAGGTGATCGCAGCAGGCAAAAAACAACGCACAGCCCGAGCAAACAAATAGACCAGCGATAAAAGGTAAGCCCAGATGACTAAGGCACCAGACGAGCCCAACAACCCCGATGCAGAGGCAGGCAGGGGACTGCTGCGCGGTCGTTTCAGCGAAGCCACCGACGCGTTTGTTGAGGCGTTTACGGCATCCGTTAGTTTTGATCAGCGTCTGTACGCCCAGGATATCCGAGGTTCCCTGGCCCACGCACGCATGCTGCAGCAGCTGGATATTTTGAGTGCTGAGGAATTGCAGCAGATCAGTACCGGTCTGCAGCAGATTCAAATGGAAATTGAAGCCGGAACTTTTGTCTGGCAGGTGCCGCTGGAAGACGTGCACATGAATATTGAAAGTCGCTTGATTGAGCTGATTGGCGATACCGGTAAAAAGCTGCACACCGGCAGGTCGCGCAACGACCAGGTTGCAACCGATATCCGTTTGTATCTGCGTGACGCTATTGATAGCCTGCAGGCCAGTCAGACCGAGTTACTCCACGCCATCCTGGACCTGGCGGAACAGCACACGCATACCATTATGCCGGGCTTTACTCACCTGCAGGCAGCTCAGCCCATTACCTTTGGCCACCACCTGTTGGCCTGGTACGAAATGCTGCTGCGTGACCGAGAGCGTCTGCTCGATTGCCGTAAACGTGTTAACAAGCTCCCCTTGGGGGCTGCTGCACTGGCGGGCACCCCCTACCAGCCGGATCGCCTGGCAGTGGCCCGGATGCTTGATTTTGATGGTATCTGCGCCAATTCGTTGGATGCGGTCAGCGATCGTGACTTCGCGATCGAATTCTGCGCTGTAGCCGCATTGAGCCTGACCCACATGTCACGTTGGTGTGAAGAGCTGGTGCTGTGGTCTTCACAACAGTTCAACTTTGTCGAGTTACCCGATCGCTTCTGCACCGGATCCAGCATCATGCCGCAGAAAAAGAATCCGGATGTGCCGGAATTGATTCGCGGCAAAACAGGACGGGTTAATGGCCACCTGATGGCGCTGCTGACGCTGATGAAAAGCCAACCACTCGCCTACAACAAGGATAATCAAGAGGACAAAGAGCCGCTGTTTGACGCGGTCGACACTTTACAGGATTGTCTGACGGCGCTGAATGGTCTGGTACCGAATATCAAGCCGAACCCAGAGGCTATGTACGCAGCGACCCTGAAAGGATTCACCACAGCTACAGACCTGGCGGACTACCTGGTCCGCAAACAGGTCCCGTTCAGGGACGCGCACGAGATGGTTGGACAGGCTGTGCAACGTGCCGTGGAGCAGGGCAAAGCACTGGAAGAACTGTCGCTGGAAGAGCTGAACGGACCCGGTAACAACAGCATCACCGAAGAGGTTTACCAGGTGCTCAGTCTGCAGGGTTCTGTGGCATCGCGGGACCACGCGGGAGGTACCGCGCCAAATCGGGTTAAAGCAGCCATCGCCCAGGCGAGGTCAGAGATCTAGCTGTCCGGCTGCCCCAACCGCTAACACCGCAGGGTTGGGAAAATCACGCCATAAGTCGCTATACTGCGCCGTTTTCAGTCGCCTGACCCACGTTTTTGCAGCGTGCGTCGGCAGTGAACCGAAATGGCGGAAAATCTGATGCGCGTGTATCTACTGATTAGTCTGACGCTATGGCTGGCCACCTGTGGGCAGAAAGGGCCCCTCTATCTTCCCGAAAAAGGGTACTATCCTGAACCAGAAAACAGCCTGCCTGCGCCAGCTTTGCAGGCTCAGCCTCGGGCAGCTGGTATCGCGCAGGCCCGCCAGATCAATCGGGCAGAGGTCTGCTGATATGATCTTGCCAGGCGACGGCACCCTGCACTACCGCGAGGGTGTCTTACACATGGAAGGCGTCTCACTGCATGCTCTGGCAGCACAGGTCGGCACACCCGCATACGTTTATTCGAGAGCCGGTATAGAAGCACGTATACGGGCCCTGGATGAGGCTTTCGCGCTGACCCCGCACCGGATTCACTACGCTGTAAAAGCAAATTCGAATCTCGCTGTTCTCGCTCTCTGCCACAACTTGGGTACGGGTTTTGACATCGTTTCCGGTGGTGAACTCAGTCGCGTATTAGCCGCAGGCGGCAGCGCCGACAGCGTGATTTTCTCCGGCGTCGGCAAATCTGTCGAAGAGATCGATTTTGCCCTGAAGGCTGGAATCGGCTGTTTCAACGTGGAGAGTGCGGAAGAATTGCAGCGCATTGCCGCGCGCGCGGAAAATCTGCAGAAACAAGCCCCGATCTCAATTCGGGTCAATCCGGATGTTGATGCACAGACCCACCCTTACATATCAACCGGGCTCAAGCAGAATAAGTTTGGTGTCACCGCGGCGCAGTCTTTAAAGCTGTACGCCGAGGCTGCTGGGCATCCCTGGCTCGACACCGTGGGTATCGATTGTCACATCGGCTCGCAGATCAGCAGCAGCGGACCTCTCCTGGAAGCCTTGACCCGACTGCTGGAGCTGGTTGATCAACTGGCTGCGGGTGGTATTGAACTGCAACACATCGACCTGGGCGGCGGTATGGGGGTCACCTATCAGGACGAAGAGGCGTTGGACTTTGCCGAATACGGGTCAATGGTTGCGCAGATTCTGGGCAATAGACCGCAGACCATCCTCCTTGAACCCGGTCGCTCAATCACAGCGAACGCAGGCATTCTCTTGAGTCGCGTAGAGTACACCAAGCCCGGCGAAGAACCGGACGCGCCGAATTTCGCGGTTGTTGATGCTGCCATGAACGACCTGATCCGGCCTGCACTATATCAAGCCTGGCACAACATCCTGCCCGTGAACGAACAATCCGCAGCAGCGCCAGCTCAGTGGGATGTGGTGGGTCCTGTTTGCGAATCCGGCGACTTTCTGGCCAAGGCGCGCGAGTTGGCCGTGCAAGCCGGTGACCTGCTGGTCGTGGCATCCAGCGGCGCTTATGGCATGGTGCAGGCATCCAACTACAACTCCCGTGGCCGGGCTTGTGAAGTAATGGTTGACGGTGCCAACCACAAAGTCGTTCGGCGGCGGGAAACGATTGAAGATCAGTTGCGTCTGGAACGCGCACTCACTGAGGACAGCGGGTCATGAACAGACCGCGCAATACACTCACGTTTTTCAAGATGCACGGTCTTGGCAACGACTTCATGGTGATGGATCGGATCACTCAGAACTTTGATCTGACGCCAGACCTGATCAGCACGTGGGGTGACCGGCATACGGGCATCGGCTTTGATCAGTTACTGATTATCGACGCACCAACCGAGGCAGAAGCAGACTTCTGGTTTCGTATCTACAACACCGACGGCAGTGAAGCGCAACAGTGTGGCAACGGCACCCGAGCGGTCGCCATGCTGGCAAAACACCTGCGTCTGACCAAGAAAAACCAGCTGACCTGGCAGTCGGCCGCGGGCACGTTTCACACCACGTTTACCAGCGCGGAACAGATAGAGACAGTGATGACCGTACCGGTCCTGGAACCACCCCAGGTACCTTTTGACGCCGGCCACGCCGAGCTGTTTGCGAAGGGCGCTGTGCACCAGTACCAATTGCGCAGCAACAGCGACAACTTTCTGGTGACACCCGTATCTATGGGCAACCCACATGGGGTGCTGTTCGTCGATGATCTGTTTAACACCGACGTCACCACAATTGGCGCAGCACTCACCGCACATCCCGCTTTCCCGGAAGAAGCCAACATCGGTTTTTGTCAGGTGGTTGACCGCCAGTTTATCCGTCTACGGGTATTCGAGCGCGGCGTCGGTGAGACTCGCGCCTGCGGCAGTGGGGCTTGTGCTGCGATGGTGGCTGCCAACAGTCTTGGCAAAGTTGATGCGCGCGTCAAAGTATCCCTACCCGGCGGCAAGCTGCGAATAAAATGGCCTAGCCCCGATGCCCCCGTTACAATGACGGGCAGTGCCACGCTGGTGTACCGTGGTGAACTTAACGACAACAGCGGGCTGTTCAACACCGGAAATTTTCATGAAAGAAGCTAACCCCGGCGGCGAAGCGGCGCAAACAGACGAACCCGAGATAAACGAACAAAGCGTCGTGGATTTCCTGAGCCTGGACCGCGACTTTTTTGTGCGCCACCCGGGCCTGCTCTCGGAATTGAATCTGCCCCACGGTTCTGGACGCACAGTATCACTGGTCGAGCATCAGGTCAGCATTCTGCGCGAGCGCAACATGGACATGCGACGCCGTACCAACGAGCTGGTTAACGCGGCACGCAACAACGATCAAATTTTCGCCAAAACCCGCTCACTGACATTGGCATTGCTGGACGCCGAATCGCGCCAGGCATTGAACGAAGTGCTGGCAACTTATGTCCTCGTCGATTTTGAAGCTGATTTTGTCTGCTGCCACCTGCAGGGTGAGGCGACATCGCTGGACCACATCTGTATGTATCCGGATGGTTTACCGTTTGAAGGCTTGTTAAGCCCGGACAAATCAACTTGCACAACACTGCGGCAGGAAGAGCTGCAATTGATCTTTCCGAACTCAGAGCATGATGATTCTGGCAGTGCCGCCCTGTTACCCCTGGCTTTACCGGATACATCAGGGATGTTGTGCATCGGCAGCCGCGATGCCCAGCGTTTTGCACCCGATATGGATACGCTGTTTGTCACCTACATTGCTGACATACTCGGTAAGGTGCTGACGCGAATGCCGGATACGCATTGAGCCCATGGCCGCGCCCGACAGGTCATCCTGGGTACCGGCGTTTCTTGAACATTTACGCGTCGAAAAACGTTATTCCAAGCACACCTTGGCTGCTTATGAGCGCGAACTGAAACGTTTCTACACCAGCTATCGCGGCGATCCCAGCGACGCGCGAGCCCATGATATTGCCCGCTTCGTCAGCGACCTGCATCATCTGGGTTTAAAAGCCAAGAGTATTCAACGCGCATTGTCCGCGGTACGTAGTTTCTTCAATTTTCTGATTAAACAGGGTGCAGTGCAGAATAATCCAGCCGCTCTGGCTCAAGCACCCAAGGCGGAGCGCCGCCTGCCCAACGTACTTGACACAGATCAGGCAGCTCAGTTGTTCACCGGCACCACTGAACACAGCTTGGATATTCGCGATCGCGCCATATTGGAATTGTTTTATGGAGCGGGTTTGCGCCTGAGCGAGTTGACCGCCCTCAACCTGGCCGACTTGGACCTGCAAGATGGTTTCGCACGGGTCACCGGTAAAGGCAACAAAATACGACAGACGCCTCTGGGGCGCCATTGTGTCAACGCTCTAGAGGCCTGGTTGAACCATCACCCCAGCGCGGGAACAGCCCAGGACCCGTCTGCGACACCACTCTTCACCGGGCGTAAACAAGCACGCATACATCCCCGAACCATCCAGCGACGGTTGAAAAAAATCGCTCAAGAGCAGCTCGGCGATACCTCACTGCACCCTCACATGCTGCGCCACAGTTTTGCCACGCACATGCTGGAGTCTTCAGGCGATCTGCGGGCAATTCAGGAACTTCTGGGACACAGCGACATCGCCACAACGCAGATCTATACTCATCTGGATTTTCAGCACCTCGCCAAGGTGTATGACAACGCACATCCGCGCGCCCAACTCAAGCAAGAAGAAGAGCAGGACCATGGTTAAGCTGGTGACCTTCGACCTGGACAATACGTTGTGGGATGTCGACCGCATCATTATCAAGGCAGAACAGCAGATGCGAGGCTGGCTGGAGCAACAAGTACCTGAGTCACTGACTTTTTATCAACCCGAAACCTTGGGTGAGCTGCGCCAGGAAGTGGCCATCCGTCATGCAGATCGTATCCACGACTTAAGCTTCATGCGGAAGCAGGTGCTGTTCGAAGTCATGCAGCTGGCCGGGTATCAGGAAAGCCAGGCCAAGCTACTTGCGGAACAGGCATTTGACGTCTTTTATCAGGGCCGCAACACCATTGAGTTTTTTCCTGGCGCGCTGCAGATGCTGGAAGAACTCAGTCACGAATACACTTTGTTCGCATTAACCAACGGCAACGCCAATATCAATCTGGCGGGGATCGCAGACTACTTCGCAGGGGCGTTGAGTTCAGCAGATGTGGGACGCCGCAAACCTGAACCCGCAATGTTTCAGGCCGCACTGCGACGCTTTGCCGTTCCAGCCAGTGACGCTGTGCATATTGGTGATCACTTGTACGACGACGTGCACGGCGCCAACAACGTGGGCATGCGCACAATCTGGGTTAATCTGACAGATCAGGAACGCCAGCCGGATGACGCGGAGCCGGACGTTGAAGTTAACGATTTAGGTCAGGTGCGCTCAGCAATCAATCACCTGCGTCAACTATAACCTGCTTGACCGCTGCTATATCAGCAGCAATCGTCTGCTTACGTTGCGGCAACGACACCAGGGCATCCAGCGCCGGATGCGTGGGCTGGACGCCGGGTACCGCACGGGCTACCGCATCTGGAAATTTCGCCGGATGGGCTGTGGCGACCAGGACAACCGGAGCATCGATTTGATCCGCCATTTTCTGCCACGCTGCATAACCCACCGCCGTGTGCGGGTCGAGCACATAGTTGTAGCGTTCGTGAACGGCGCCTATAGCAGCCAACATCTCCTGAGTCGTTACCGAGGTGGCCAGGAAGTCACCCTCTCCAGGCGCTGCGCCCAAGCCGGCACAGCCATCGGTTGTAAAAGCCTGCATGAATTTGCTGAGCTCTTCACTATCCTCGTTAAAGTAGTAGAACAGGTAACGCTCAAAATTGCTGGCGATCTGGATATCCATCGCCGGGGACAACGTGTGATGCACCGCGCCACGCGCGTATTCGCCAGTGGCGAAAAAACGCGCCAGGATGTCGTTCTCGTTCGTTGCGATGACCAGCTGATCAATGGGAAAGCCCATGCGTTTAGCCAGATAGGCCGCAAACACATTGCCGAAATTTCCGGTTGGCACAACAAAGGACGCAGGGTCTGAACTGCGCAGGCTGGCAAAGCCATAATAAACAATCTGCGCCATCACCCGTGCCCAATTGACCGAATTAACCGCACCCAGCTGGTGAGCAGCCTTGAACGGCAGGTCAGCAAAGATAGTTTTCATTAATCCCTGGCAGTCGTCGAAACTGCCTTCCACAGCCACACAGTGGACGTTGCTGTCAGGCACTGTGGTCATCTGCAGCTCCTGCAAAGGGCTGACACGGTTGTCG
>JBCCUW010000049.1:0-14856 GCA_039196385.1 Pseudomonadota bacterium | reverse complement strand
GTCGGCGGTCATGGATGCTTTGCAGCAAAATGTCTGGCCGCACTTCAGTAGCGGCGCCATTGTCCCGGTGATCGAAACTACTTTGCCAATCAGTGAAGCGCAGGCAGCGCACGAGCTGGTGGCCGGAAACGACACCATTGGCAAGGTTGTGCTCACTTTTTGACAGGTTAACAGCCTAAATATCCTGCCGGGTGCGGAATCGCACCGTTTATCCTGCGAATCGAACCACTTGTAGAATTGCTGTAGCTGAGGCTCTGGCACCGCGCTACTCTGCGTGTCGATCAAATAGGGAAGATCCGGCTATGCGAGAGAACACCAGCCACGCAGGCACCAGCCAGGCAGCAGCAGCGCCAGAGCGGACTGCAAATGCAGGCTTTACGCTGATTGAACTGCTCATTGCCGTCACCATATTTGCCATTGTTACCGCAATTGCGATACCAGCCTACAACAACTATTCCGAGCGTGGCTTTCGCACGGAATTGATGGCGGATCTGCTGAATTGCGCTCAGGCGATCGAACGATTTAATGCGATTAACTTCACCTACGTTGGTGTGACTACAGATGGTGCCGCTGATGGTGTGCTGGCGCCGGCGATCTGCGCGCCGCTGAGCGCTCAACAGGGGCGCTATGCCATTGGCGTGGAAACCACCGTTGATACCTACCTGCTCACCGCAACACCGCAGGCGGTTATGGATGGGGATGGGGTGATTACGCTGGATGAAGCGGGCAATCGTGTCTGGGATCAGGATAACGATGGCATCGACATCCCGCAGGATCAGGACTGGGAAGAAGACTAGCCATGACTGAGCAGCTTTATCCGCAAGCGCTTCGAACAGGCCGCCAACCCATCAAGATGGCCGGGTTCACCTTGGTTGAACTGCTGATTGCACTGACCATCCTGTCCATCATGATGTTGTTTGCCGTACCGGCGTTTAACGACTTCACCCAACAGCGACGTATGACTACCAATGTGAATTCACTGGTTGCGGCAATCAACTATGCGCGCAGCGAAGCCACCCGGCGCGGCGGGCTGGTGACGGTTCAGGCCAATGACGCCACCGATGCGAACGACGAATGGGGTGCGGGTTTTTGTGTCACTGCAGATGATCCGGGTGATTGCACCAACCCACTGCAGGTTTTTGCTCTGAATGGCACACCAACGTTTGATGCGACGGGTACGCTGGACAGCGTTGATGGTTTCTCTTACGACGGCCGCGGCCTGAAACAGGATGGCTTCACCGGCACGCTGCGCCTGTGTGGCGCGGATGCTACTGATGACCCGGGTCGCGTCATCAGTATTAACGTGATTGGCCGTGCCACTGTGCGTCAGCTGGTGTGTTTTCCCTGATAACTAAGAACCTGACAGATTTGAACTTACTTTAATTGAGTATGCCCAGATGCAAGTAATGCGAAACAGACAAAAAGTGCAAAAACGACAGATCAGACAGTTAAAGTCCGCGGTACGCGGTTTCTCGATGGTCGAACTGCTCGTGGCGGTTCTTGTGATGGGCGTCGGCGTACTCGGTGTTACGGGACTGCAGCTGGTCAGTCTACAGAACAATCGTGATGCGTTGTTGCGCAGTGAAGCCCTGCAGCTGGGCTATAACATTCTGGACAATATCCGCGTCAACCCGGGCGCTGGTGTACCCGGTGCAGCTTATGCCGGCTTGGACTTTGATGACGACCCGGTTGCGCCCACCGACTGTTTCACCAACAACTGCAGCGCGGCGCAAATGACAGCGTTCGACATTGCCGTCTGGCAATGTTCGCTGGGAAAGTTTAACGAAGAAACGGTCTGCGACAATCTGCGCCAGGGTGTCATCCTGCCCGTGGCGACCGGCATAGGCGGGGTGGCCGCGCAACCCGGTTTACCGGATGGCGAAGGCAGTATTGCCATTGATGGCGCGGGCGTGATTACCGTGACGGTGCGCTGGACAGGCTTTAATGGCGCGCAACAGACGGTCACCGTGGAAAGTCAGGGATAACGCACATGAACCACACCAAGCGAATGCAGCAACCGAACCAGACACGTCAACGCGCGGCCGGGTTCTCTATTCTCGAGTTGATGATCGCCCTGACTCTGGGGCTGGTGGTCATTGCTGGAATTATTCAGCTGTTCACGGGCAACTCGCGAACTTACGAACTGGTGAACGCGCAGTCCAGGCTGCAGGAAAATGCCCGCTATGCGTTTGAGTTTTTCTCTTCAGCAGCGCGCAATACCGGCTATCTGGGTTGCGCACCGGAAGACGCCAACCTGGTTAAGGGCCTGGTGGGTAACTGGACAGCGATTCCCGAGTACAACATCAGCGAGCCGCTCGGTGGTTTTGAAGCGAACGGTGATGGCACTTATGGCCCTAACGATCTGCTATCGCTGCCGCGCACCGAGGGCGGCACCAATCTGAACGTGCACTTTAACGGTAACGGTATTGACCGTAATGAGCTCGACCCGGCCAGTGACATTGTGGTATTTCGTAGTATTCAGCAACCGGTCGCGCGGCTGGTCAGCACCTTGCAGCCGACCGATGATCCCGTGGTGCATACCCCGGGTGGCCAGCCCGCGTTTGCGATCAACGATGTGATTGTGGTGGCCGACTGCGAACAGGCGGCCCTGGTGAAGGTCACCGGCGTGACCCCAGGTGTTGATCAAAGCACGTTGACCATTGGCACGGGCGCTGGCGTGTTCGATAACGGGGTCAATATCACCACACCCACAGGTGATGTGCTGCCGGCCACCTTGTCAATCCTCGGGCGCTCCTATGGCCAGGCTGCGACCGTAGGCATTGCCGAAACAACCATCTTCTTTATTGCGGAAAGTGCAGATCTGAACAACAGAGATCAGCCGGTCAACGCGTTGTGGCGCAAAGTTGGCTCAGACGCGCCGGTTGAACTGATCCAGGGTGTGACCAACATGCAGGTCATGTATGGCGTGGATTCGTCTGTGGATGGCGTAGCGAACGTCAACCGTTATCAGACCATTGATGCAGTTGCTGACGTGAACACTATTGTCTCAATCCGCGTGCGCATGGACATCATCAGTCCGGATGTGCTGGCTGAGGCCAATCAACAGCTGGTGCGCACGTTCAGCAAAACGATCAGTGTGCGTAACTCCGGGGTTTAGGTCGGGGAAGCAGGAAAATAACCATGTCGAAGCAAATTGCACAACTTAAGTCAGCCGGACTGCAGATCAAACAGCAAGCCGGAGTGGCGTTATTTATCAGCCTCGTGCTCCTGTTGATATTAACCATCATCGGCGTATCGGCTGTTCAGACGACTAGTCTGGAAGTGCGTATGACGCGCAACGAGCACGATACGTTGCTGGCGTTTCAGGCTGCGGAGTCGGCCTTACGCGATGCAGAGGTGCAGTTGGAGGCGATTCCCTCGACGGTGGCGTTCGACGATACCAACGGTCTCTATCAGGTCGCTGCTCTGGGAGACGAAGACGTCTGGAAAGATGTCAATGTCTGGACCGGTGCCAACAGCGTGGTGGCTGCCAATGATATCGACAGTACTGCAGAAGACCCTCGCTACATCATTGAATATCTGGGCGCCGTGGTGCGCGAAGAAAACCAGCATCAGGTTGAGGACCCGTATTCCGGGGGCGGCAACGACCGCATAGAAATGTTTCGAATTACCGCCCGTGGGGTAGGGGGGACGGCAAATTCCACCGTCCTCCTGCAGACCACTTACGGCAGGATCATGATCTAAATGTGTAAGAACACTCATGGAGATAAGACAATGGCGAAATCAGCAGTAACAGCCATGCAAACTTTAGTCTTGTGCATCAGCCTGGCGCTGAGTGGCATTGCGGGTGTTGTACATGCGCTGCCACCGACCCTGGACACCGACATTTTCACCGGTGACGAGGACGACGTTATTGCCGGTAACGTACTGGCCAACGATACGGGAAACTTCAACCTGGTGGTGACCAGCTATACCGCAGGGATTCCGGGGGGTACCTTTGATATTGACGGTGCCGGTGCGCTGACTTTCGATCCAGACTCTCTCGAGCACTTCAGTGGTGTCATCAACTTTACCTACGACGTCACGGAAGAAGATCCTCTGTGTATACCGCCCACACTGCCGCCATTTCCGCCTGGTTGTTTCGGAAGCTCCAGCGGTGTGCTGGTGATTCTGCCTGTTGCTGATATGCCGATCGTGACCCAGGGTACTGCTGAGGGTGATGAAGACGACAGCAGTATCGATCTGGAACTTGGTCTGACAGAGGTGGATACCGATGGCTCTCAGACTCTGGAAATTTTCATCAGTGGTGTGCCCAGCGGCGCGTCACTCACGGAAGGGGCGGAAGTAGCTTCCGGTATCTGGCAGCTGAGCCCGGCTCAGATCGACAGCGTTGAATATGTGCCTCCGGCAGACTTCAACGGTGTGGTTAACCTGTCTTTAGATATCACCGTGAATGACGAGTCCGTTGATGAAACGTCAGCCCCTGTCATCGATTCACAAAATGCACCCACTTCCAGTATCACTGTCACCGTGAATGGCGAAGAAGATGAACCGGAGGTGGTGGGTTCCCTGACCCCGGTGGACGTGTTTGAAGATGCGCCGAACGAAATTATCGATTTATCTGGCCTGTTTACTGATCCGGATCTGCCTGCCGACAGTCTGGACCTGTCTGCCGCCTTAGATGGTGGTATCGATGTATTCGATTCAATCAGCGTAAGCGGTGATCAGCTGACTCTGGATTTTGCGGCGAATCTGCATGGTAACGCCTCTGTGCTCATTACGGCCACGGATCTTGCGGGCAACACAGCTGACTATAGTTTGTCAGTGGGTGTTACGTCGGTTAACGATAGTCCCACGGTGATCGGCAGCCTGGGCAGCATTTTTGTTGACGAAGATAATACGATTCCAGCCATCGATCTGACCACGGTGTTTGAAGACGTGGATGTGCTGACGTCCGGTGATGTGCTGAGCTATGACGTTGTCAGCGATAATCCCGATCTGTTTGAAACCCTGGGCGCCAGTGGTGATTCATTGAACATCGTGCTGGCTGGCGACGCATTTGGTACTGCAACTATCCGTGTCGTAGCCCGTGACCAGGCCGGCGTCACCTCATCCCCGGTAGATTTTGATATCACGGTTGACCCGGTGAACGACGACCCGGTGGCAGTACGTGATGTCGTGAGCATGGTTGATGAAGACAGCGGCGTGGTTGTGGTTGATGTACTGGCCAACGATAACCCGGGTGATCAGCCGACCACCGTCATATCTGTCAGCGCAACGGTGGTGGGTCTGCACTATACCCTGAATCAGGTGGATGACATCGAATCCGCCATTAATGGTACTGTAGCCATCGTCGGCAACATGGTGGAGTTTACGCCCACAGAGAATTTCTGGGGTACGGTCGAGTTTGACTACACCATTGAGGATGTGGACGGGCAACAGTCCACTAATACCGTTGAAATCAACATCGATCCGGTGAATGACCGGCCATTGGCTGATCCGCGCATCTACACAACAGGTGAAGATGCGGATCTGATCGTGGATGTGGCCAACGGCCTGTTAAACGGCAGTTACGACATTGACCCCGCGCGGGTTGATATAGACGGCAATATTCTGTATCCCCAGGATCTGTCGGTGGTTATATCGTCGTTCCCGGACCCTGCCCAAGGCGCCATTATCTCAAGTACCAGTGACGGCGCGTTCATCTTCCGTCCGGCCAGCGGCTTCGCGGACGATACGGCAACCTTCACCTATCAGATTTTTGATAACGTAGAACTCAGCGAAGAGGGTCTGGTCAGTATCTTTGTGACACCCAACCCGGATGTGCCAACACCACCCAACCCGGGTGAAGTTTCTGTGTTGTTTAACTTGTCCAATACGCCGCTGGAACAGGCTTCGTCGGTGGAACCCAATGTCCTGGTCAGCATGGACGACTCCGGTAGTATGGACTGGACAATCACCATGGACCCCGCGGGCACGTTCCGCATTCGTAACAACGGAATTGCCACCAGTGACGTGGTGGGCAGGAACTACGTCTATCTGTGGGATCTGGAAAACAATACCTACGAGATTGATTCCAACAGTGGCCGGGTGTTGCCGTCGGAGGAGTCTCTGCCAGCGGGCAACGACTACGCTGTATGGCAAGCACGCAGTTCGGCGTTTAATCGCATCTACTACAATCCCACCGTACGTTATGAACCCTGGTCAGGTGTGGATTCCAGCAATAACAATTTTGCAGACGCGGACGAAACTGCGATCCGACTGGACCCGCGTAACACTTCGCTGTCGCTGGATATCACCCAGGATCAGACCTATACCTCAACGGGTGTGCCGGAATGGGATACGGATGGCGGCAGCAGCGATATTGAAGTGACGGGTTACTACATTCCACGTTACTACACCGAAACCGGCACGTTGGTGGAAATCCGCGATATCAGCGGCGCCACTTATGCCGGCGGGGTAGAACGTAACGACTGCGCGGTAACTACGGCCTGTACGTACGACGAGGAGATTCAGAACTTCGCGAACTGGTTCCAGTATTACCGCTCACGCGAACATGTTGCCAAGGCCGCTGTTGGTTCAGTGGTCGCTGATCTGCAGGATATCCGGGTCGGATACGAAACGATCCATCGTCGTGTGGACGAGCCGATTGCAGAAATGAACGAAAATGCCTTTGAGGGTGAAAAGAAAGAGCTGCTGGATGCGATTTACAGCGTCAATTCCTCCAACGGTACCCCGCTGCGTCGCGCGCTGGATGATGCAGGCCGTATTCTCAGCTGTAACTACACCGGACGTGACTGTCCGGCGCTACCTGCCCCGGAAGGCATCTGTCAGCAAAACTTTACGCTGCTGTTCTCGGATGGTTTCTGGAATGGCGACGATCCTACCTTGGCAGACAACTACGACACGGATGGGCTGGGTATTTTTGACGGTGGCCGCTATGCGGACACCTACAGTGCAACGCTCGCGGACGTGGCCATGTACTATTACGAGAACGATCTGCAAACCGGTCTGGCTGACGGTGTGCCGATCTCTATCGCGGACATCAACGGTGTGCCAGACGGCACATTTGACGAAGATGATACCCTGCATCAGCACATGAAGACGTATACCATTGCTTTTGGTGTGTCGGGCAGTATCGATGTGGCAACGGCTGAAGCCACGGATCCCACCGGGACCATTGCATGGCCTGATCCCACAGCCTCTAATAACGCTAAAATTGACGATATGCTGCACGCGGCATTGAACGGTCGTGGTCGATTCCTGAATGCGGGCGACCCGCAGGAATTACAGACGGCCATCGAAACCGCATTCCTGGAGTTTACCCAGGCGGCGTCCTCGAGCTCTGCGGCAACCTTCAACTCAACTTCGCTGCAGGATGGTACATTACTGTATCGGGGCTTCTACGATTTACGCAATCGTACGGGTGAACTGACGGCGTCAGAAGTATCCACGGACGGGGTTGTATCGACCACGCCGACCTGGGCGGCAGCAGGGCTGCTGGACAGCACAACACCTGCCAGTCGCACGATCGTGTCCTACGATCCCAGTACTAACTCGGGCATCGCTTTTCAACATGCCAGTCTGACCGCAGACCAGCAGCTGACCCTGTCCGACATCCAGGTTAACTACCTGCGCGGTGATCGCAGCAATGAAGATCCCGGTGGTAGCTTGCGTGCTCGCCCGGCCACCAATGGCCTGTTGGGTGATATCGTCAATTCCAGCCCGGTGTTTGTTGGCGAGCCTCGAGCCATTAATCGTGACCAGGCGCCTTATCCCACGAGTGATTTATATTCTGCTTTCAAGAACAGTCAGTACAGTCGCAGTCCGATGGTTTATGTGGGCGCGAACGACGGCATGTTGCACGCCTTTGATGCGCTGACCGGTCAGGAAACCTTTGCCTTTGTGCCGAATGCCATCCTTGACGGCACGGCACCGTTCCACAACAAACTGGATTCTTTCACCTCAACGTTCTATTTGCACAACTACTATGTAGATCTCTCACCGCGGTTGAACGATACCTACACACGCATTACGGCCGGTGGTTCGCGCGACTGGCGCACGACTTTAGTGGGTGGTCTGGGCGCAGGCGGCAAAGGTTACTTTGCGCTGAACGTCACTGATCCCGCGACATCGTTCAGCAGCGTGCCGAATGCCGCTGACGTTGTGTTGTGGGAGTTCACCGACGAAGATGATACTTACCCGCTCACCTCCGCGGGCGCCCCACTGGGCGGTTCTGTTGGGGCGCTGACGGATCCCAGTGGCAACCCGGTTAAAGATCTCGGTTTTGCATTGTCGCTGCCCGTTGTCACCATGAGTAACGTGGAAACCAGCGGCGAGCAGGACTGGGTAGCCATATTCGGTAACGGCCCCAACTCTACTGCTGGTGTGTCCACGCTGTTTGTGCTGTTCCTTGACCGTGGCCTTGATGGCTGGGGCACCGGTGACTTTGTGAAGATTCCTACCGATTTTGGTGTGCCGCTGCCCGGTGAGCAACTGGCGGGTTATCCTAACGGACTGGGCTCACCGACGGCGGTTGATGCAGATCTGAACGGTACCGTGGACTACGTTTATGCTGGCGATCGTCTCGGTAATCTGTTCCGCTTTGATCTGACCGATGACAATCCTAATAACTGGACAGCGTTGCGTCTGTTTACCGCCACGTATGACTACGGTGGTGGCGATGTGCGATTGCAGCCCATCCTGTCGAGGCCACTGGTGGTGAAACATCCTCAGCAGCCGGGTTTCCTGATTACCTTTGGTACGGGTAGCTTTATTACCGAGGATGATGGCGCGGATGATGAAATTCAGTCGATCTACACCATCTGGGATAACCTGACCGCGGTGAATCCTGTCACTGCGCTCAGCGATACGAAGAGCCAGCGCCTGGTACAGCAGGTGATGACGAACGAGGTGGAAGATCAGGACGCCGAAGTGCGTACTCGACGCGTGCTCACCAATAACCCGGTAAATTACGCAGCCGGTGTCAGCGGTATTTATGGCTGGTATGTGGATCTGGATCCAGTGCGTGCGTCGCTCACCCTGAGTGGTGTCACCAATCCGGATATGACCGGTAACGCGCCGCCTGCGGTGCAGTTCCCGGGTGAAAAGGCGATACGTCGATTCATATTCCGGGATGGCGTCATTGTCACCACAACAGTGTTGCCCGCATCTGATGAGATCAGTTGTTTTGGTGCACAGCCCGGCGCAATTCTTGTGCTGGACCACCTGACTGGTGGTGATGCCATTGACCCGGTCATCGACTTCAACCGCGATGGCACCATTGACCAGCTTGACCTGGTGGGCGGAACCTCCTCCGGCGCTTCCGGCGGCTTGTTATTCGGCTGGGGACAGCTGGGTGGCAGTGGACCGGATGGTCAGTTGGTGGATCTGTCGCTGCTTGGCGGTGCCGGGGATACCGACTTCCTGTTTGTCTCGGGCGGTAACGACACCACGTCTTATCGGATCCGCGGTGCGGAAGACGACAAGACGGGACGGCTGTCTTGGGTAGAACTGGAACAATAGGAGATACAATGACTTACGTTAAAAGATTCTGTTCTGTGATGGTCCTGTTGAGCGCCTGCTGGGTGCTGCAGGGCCAGGCGGCCAGTTATGCGCCACCGGTGCAGATGGAAGGACAGGGGGTTATTCATGGCCTCAGTTTTGAGACGGACCAGATCCTGGTAGGCGGGCAAATGTATTACATGAGCCAGACCGCCCGAGTGGAAATAGCCGGAAGTTACGGCGCCTTTACCATGCTCAAGGAGGGTATGAAGGTGCGCTTCAACTATCTGGAGTACGCGGATGGTCGCAACGAAATTGTGGAACTCTACGAAGACAACAACATCGAAGATTCCTAGCGTAACTGCTGCTCATATTGCGTCAATTCTGAGTGCGACCGCTCACCGGTCGCACCGTTCAATCACTGCGCTGCAGCTGCATCCTGTCAAGCCAACTTTTCGAGTTTAGCGCGTTGTTCCTGCAGCGCCACCTGCCGAGTTTCCAGATCTGCGGCCTTTTCCTTTTCTTTCGCCACAACTTCTGCAGGCGCTTTTCCGACAAAGTTCTCGTTGCTGAGTTTTGCGTTAATGCGCTGGAGGTCCTGTTGTACTTTATCCAGTTCTTTGTTCAGCCGCGCAATCTCCGCGCCAATGTCAATCAATCCTGCCAGTGGCACCATGACTTTAAGATCGCCAACCAGTGCGAGCGCGTGAGGGGGGGCTTCAGCATCATCGGCTAGCCATTCCAGGGTGTCGACATGGGCCAGCCTCTGCAGCATCGACTCGGTAGCTGCGGCGCGCTCCCGGTCTTCCGCGTTGCCGTGTTGCAGTAACAGCTTCACGCTCTGTTTCGGTTTGATATCTGCTTCACCCCGAATGTTGCGCACAGCACTGATCACAGCCTTGAGCCATTCGATCTGTGCTTCCGCTGCTTCATCCAGCGGATAGTCTGTCGCCATCGGGTAAGCCTGCACCATGATGCTGTCACTTTGGCGTTGCAAACGTGGCGCGACCTGTTGCCACAGCGTTTCCGTAATGAACGGCATCACCGGATGAGCCAGACGCAGCAGGGCTTCAAGGACTTCGAGTAACGAGTGACGGATGCCATTCTTAACCGCTGGCGAAATGTTATCGTCCCATAGCATCGGCTTGGACAGTTCCACGTACCAATCACAGTACTCATGCCAGGCGAATTCATGGATCCGTGCCGCGAATATATCGAACCGGTAGGTGCTCAGGGCAAATTCCAGCTCATTGATCAGCGTATGGCACTTGCTCTGCATCCACCGGTCAATGGGTGACAATTCCATCTCCGCCTGCAGGTCCAGATCTTCGGTGTTGATCAGAACAAACTTGGTCGCGTTCCAGAGTTTGTTACAGAAATTGCGGTTGCTTTCGATACGACTCAGATCGAACCGTACATCCCGACCGGTTGTCGCCAGTGCACAGAAGGTGAAACGCAGCGCGTCGGTACCATACGAAGGAATACCTTCGGGAAAATCTTTTCTGGTGGTTTTGGCAATGCGTTCCGCCATCTTCGGCTGGGTGAGACTCTGGGTGCGTTTGTCCAGCAGGTCTTCGAGACTGACACCGTCAATGAAATCCAACGGGTCCAAGCCGTTGCCTTTGGTTTTAGACATTTTCTGACCGTCCGCATCGCGCACCAGGCCATGAATATAAACTGTCTTGAATGGGATCCGCTGGGTAAAGTGCAGCGTCATCATGATCATCCGAGCCACCCAGAAGAAGATAATGTCGTGCCCGGTAATCAGCGTATCTGTGGGCAGATAAGTATCCAGGTCGGCCGTTTCGTCCGGCCACCCGAGGGTCGCAAACGGCCACAGTGCGGATGAAAACCAGGTTTCCAGGACGTCTTCATCCCGGCGTAGCTGCACGTGGTCGTCGAGCTGATACTTCTGACGCGCCGCATCTTCTGACGCTGCAACATAGATATTGCCCTGATCGTCGTAATAGGCTGGAATCTGATGTCCCCACCATTGCTGGCGGCTGATGCACCAGTCCTGGATATTGCGCATCCAGGCAAAATAGACGTTCTCGTATTGTTTCGGGACAAATTCGATGTCACCGTTTTCGACCGCCGCCACGGCAGGCTCAGCCAGAGGTGCAATTTTGACAAACCATTGATCAGTCAGCAGCGGCTCAATGATCGCCCCCGAGCGGTCGCCACGCGGTACCTTCAACGCGTGGTCTTCGATCCGCTCGAGCAGACCCGCGTTATCCAGATCCGCGACCACTGTTCGCCTTGCCTCCTCGCGGCTTAGTCCCTGGTAAGGCTCCGGCGCATTGGTGTTAATTCTGGCCTCAGTCGTAAATATATTCAGCAACGGCAGGCCGTGCCGTTGGCCCACTTCGTTGTCGTTAAAATCGTGCGCAGGCGTGATTTTCACACATCCGGTTCCGAACTCCATGTCGACGTAGTCATCCGCGATGATCGGTATTTCGCGGTTGGCCAGAGGCAGGATCACCCGACCACCAACTAATCCCTGATAGCGTGGGTCATCAGGATGGACGGCTACCGCAGTGTCTCCCAGCATGGTCTCCGGGCGGGTGGTGGCGACGGTCAGATAGTCGGCGCCATCCGCAGTTTTTAAGCCCTCCGCCAGTGGATAGCGGAAGTGCCACATGTGGCCCTGTTCGTCTGTGTTTTCCACTTCCAGATCGGAAATGGCAGTGCCCAACTGTGGATCCCAATTGACCAGGCGCTGGCCGCGGTAAATTAGACCTTCGTCGTAGAGCGTCTCAAACACCTGCTGGACGGCGCGCGCGTAGTCATCGTCCATCGTAAAGCGGTCCCGTGACCAATCCAGGCTGGAGCCCATGCGGCGGATCTGTTGTTCGATGGTGCCACCGGATTCCGCGCGCCATTGCCAGACGCGTTCGATAAATTCCGACCGCCCCAGATCGTGTCGTTTGATACCTTGTTCATTCAACTGGCGTTCGACCAGCATCTGGGTGGCGATGCCCGCGTGGTCGGTGCCCATCTGCCACAGGGTGCGGCTGCCCTTCATGCGTTGATAGCGGATCAGCGTGTCCATCAGCGTCTGATTGAAAGCGTGGCCCATGTGCAAAGTACCAGTGACGTTGGGCGGCGGGATCAGGACACAGTAGCTTGGCCCATTGCCGGCAGGGGCAAAATAGTCCGCAGCCTCCCAGCTTGAGTACAACGACTGTTCTATGGCGTGTGGATCAAAACTGCTATCCATGATGGTGCGGATTATCCTTATTCTGTGGCTCGAGTATCAGAGGCCCATTGCTGGTGGAATCGCTGGTGAGTTCGCTGGCTGAATCAGCACCAAATTTCTGTTGTAGATGCGTCAGGAGTTCCGCGGACAATTCGCGGACTATATGTTTGCGCAATGTGCCGATATTGGCCTGCAGAACTTCTTCCAGCCATTGGCGCACGCTGGTGTCGATACGTATTTTGAGGGCTGCATTCAGCTCATCGGTGTCGCTGGGTAACCAGGCAGTGCTGTTATCGCCAATGGTTTCGCGGGCTTCTTTTAGCACCGATTCAATAGAGTCTTTCCAGGTATCGTCGAGTAGCGATTGCATTGTATCTTCTGATAAGCCCGGATCTTCATCCAGCGTGTTATCCACCGGTTCGTCCAGCAGAGGGATCTCCGGTGGGGTGCTGTCGTCTTCTTCGTGCAACAAGCTCTTCAAAGATTCCAGATCTTCGATGATTTCTTCAGGTTCCTGATCAGACTCCGAAGAGGGATCGTTCGCATTTCCAATCACTGGCTGTCCTTAAGTTTGTTCCCAGTCGTTAAGTTCGTGGTGGTGCAATTTGTAGCCACGGTCGCGATAGTGTTTGTAGCGGTCGCGCCCGGTATCACGTGTCTCGCCCACAATCACTTCAGCCACTCGATCAAAACGGCCGAAAAATACCGGCACCTGTTCGCTCAGATTAATCAACAAGCCATCGCACAGGGCGGGTTCTCCATAACCAATCTGAATCGGTGAAGACGCCTGCGCTGTGTCACCATCAACAATCTGGTGAGGTAGAAAGCGATGTTTGGGATAGTCCCACATCAGCTCATCCAGTGCGATCGCACCTGCCTGGTCGTCAGTGTGAATGTGGACCGGCTGGCCGGCCTGATATCCTTTCATACCCAGTCGGCAGGCGAACCGCATACTCGCATCGCGGCTCAGATCCTGCAGGATATAAAAGTCAATGCGTGTCATAAACCGCTCTGCTGACACAGATACCTGAACAGTAAAGGCACCGGGCGACCGCTGGAGCCTTTGCGTGCACCGCCGTGAAACGCTGAACCGGCGACATCCATATGTGCCCAGCTGACGCCTTCGTTGATGAACCGCTGCAGGAAGCACGCAGCCGTGACGCTGCCGGCCTCCCGTCCACCAATATTGGCCATGTCAGCAAAGTTACTGCGCAGAGCGCTTTGATATTCGTCCCATAGCGGCATACGCCAGGCGCGGTCGCCACTTTCCTCGCCGGCTGCCAGCAGATCTTCCGCGAGTTTATCTTCATTGGCATAGAGCGCACTGGCGTGTGAGCCAAGTGCCACGATGCAGGCGCCTGTGAGTGTCGCAACGTCGATAATTGCCTTTGGCTTGTAGGTCTGGACCTGGGTCAGCGCGTCACAAAGTACCAGACGCCCCTCAGCGTCGGTATTTAGGATCTCAATGGTTTTGCCCGAGGCGGAGGTGACAATATCCGCCGGACGGGTGGCACCGCCACTCGGCATATTTTCGGCCGCCGCAACTATGGTGACCAGATTGATGGGTAGTTTGGCTTCGATTACCGCCTTTGTGGCGCCCAGTACGGCGGCGGCACCACACATATCGAACTTCATTTCATCCATCGCACCGGGTGGTTTCAGGGATATGCCGCCAGTGTCAAAGGTGATGCCTTTGCCCACCAGAGCAATTGGTGCATTGGATTTCTTGTCACCCTGGTATTGGATAATGATCATTTGTCCCGGCTTGTTGCTGCCCTGGGAGACCGCGAGGAATGCACCCATGCCGAGACTGGCCATTTTCCGTTCATCAAGATTGCTGACCTTAACCTTGTCATGCCGCGCGAGCTTACGCGCCTGACGCAGCAGGTATGCGGGGTCGCACACATTGGGCGGCTCATTGCCCAGGTCGCGGCTGAATTGCAGGCCGGCATCCAGTGCATTGCCCAGACGCACAGCCTGGCTGTTCGGACCCCGTTGTTTGACCAGCAGGCGCACAGTGGACAACTGAGGCGGGTCTGCGGGTTTGGATTTATGCGCGTTATAACGATAAGCATCCTGGCTTATCGCGTGCATGATCGTTTGCAGCTTCCAGGGTGTCTTATTGCCTTTGACGTTTACCGATTCCAAGGCAACCACTGCCTGTTTAGCCGGCAACTTCAACAGCGCTTGGG
>JBCCUW010000048.1:0-14868 GCA_039196385.1 Pseudomonadota bacterium | reverse complement strand
GCTCAGATATAGCAGATAGACGGTTAAAAGAGGCACCCCGCCAAACGGCGCAGCCAGGCCCAGCGCCAACCCAACACCGCTGAAATTGTTGCGCCAGGCCATCCAGGTTCCGGACAGGACCAGGAAGCCCAGAAAGTCGAGATTAAACTGACCCGGCCAGCCCATTGCGAGGATGTCACCAAAGAAGATCGGGAATAGACCCATGCCATGATTGCCGATCACCACAATCGTGTAACCCACCACGATCGCAAGAATCGCCACCAGCAGTATTCTGAATCCCAACATCACTTCTCCTCATTGTGTTTTTAATGAGTTTAAGCATGCCGAGGCGAGGGAAAGTCTTCAATTACCTCGCAGGTAATGGGCCAGCCGGTCTCAGAAGAAAACGTACGACCTGACCACAACGTTTTTGCGGCACGGCGCATCTTCGGGCGCCGTAGGATCGATACAGGCAGAGTGGAACGACCATCGCGACACAGAGCCATCCGTGACGGAGTCGTAACACTTCAGCATGGATACCTCTGTTGAGGTCTGCTGAGGAAACCAGTACCACTCGTGTTCAGGTCGATAGGTGAAGCGCGTCGTTTCACCCACCCGGTCATCATAGATACGATAGTTGGTAATATAAGGCTGGTCCGCAAACGAAGGCCAGGCGCACAGCACAAATGGATTCTGCTGCACAGTCGACATGGGTTTGGCAAGGTTAATCGACATGAAGCGTCGCGACATTTTGGCATCCGCTTCAGCTTCAGTGTAATTCTGAGCGCGGCCGAAGTTACGCAGATTGCGGGTCAGCAGTTCGCGACACCGCACGCGCCCGCTGTTGTCATTCAGATCATTGTGCACCAAGTTGGCGTAGTTGGCGTTCACGCCCGGGTTCTTGTTGTCCTGGTCCTCCGTACGATCACCTTCGTATTCCTTATCAAATACGTCATGGTTGTACACCAGCGCATCGGTTGCGCCCGGAAAGAAGTCCAGCAACAGTTGCTCCATTTCTGCATAGAACACCCGCTCAACTTCATGTGCATCGTAAAAATTCTGACACTTGGACTCGCAATGGGCCAACGAAACACCCAGTTTGTCCATACATTCCGGGCTGCTTGGATCTAGTCCCGGGTAGTACTCACCAATGCGCCGGGCATCGCGCAATATTTGCGGAAAGTAGAGACAGCGACGATTGTTTTCCAGTTCGTCCTGACGCAATAGCGCGGCGTCCCGGGCTCGGTCCGGGTCCCGCCACAACGCGTTGGAAGACACCACGGAATAAGACGGTTGGTCAAACACCGTATAACGCAACGGCAGAGCGACGCCGCCCTCAGGCACCGAGAAATTTGCCTGGCGAATATACTCCATACACTCCGCATAGCGCCGAAATCCTACACCCCATTGGGTTTGAATCGGCCCCGGAGGCGCGTTATCCAACTGTTGTATCAGGGCCTGACCGGCGCCGGTGGCAATCAGCTCGAGCGCATCCGCCGTGGCGGTTGCGGTGCCCGCATCACCCTGCTGGTCAAACGACATGTAAGACAGACCACCGTGTGCCGCGATCGGCTCAGGTTGGCCAGCAGTAAGCTGCAAAGGGGGAACGTAGGCGCGCAAGCTTGCCTGCCCATGATTACCGTCTTGCGTTTCTTCCAGTTCTACCTGACTCATTGTCTATCCCCGGTTGAAAACCAATAATCCTGGCATAGGCTGCGGCGACTTACCAGCCTGCCTCAAACGGCGGGACCTGGGTTGGTCAGGCCGCAAAACCCGGATCCAAGCGCTCCATTTTGCGTCGCAGGGCTTGCCAGGCCAGGGGGCCCACAGTGCCATCGAACAGCACCTGGCTCTGCGCAGCCGCCTTTTCAGGTGAACCCTGCGGGGGCCGGGTAATAGCAACCCCACCGGACAGCGCGCGAATCTGCATGGTGCAGGCCCGCTCCAGGTAGTACATGGCCATGTAGGCGTCCGCGCAGGTTTTGCCCACCGTCAGAGTGCCGTGATTGCGCAGTATCATGAACTGTCCGTCACCCAGGTCGCGTACAATGCGTTCACGTTCATCGAGATCCAGCGCTACCCCTTCATAATCATGGTAGGCAATGTTACCCACCTGCATGGCGTGTTGAGTGATGGGCATCAAGCCTTCTTCCTGTGCAGAGACGGCAACCCCATCATCTGTATGCAGGTGCATCACGCAGTGTGCGTCTTCCCGCGCCATGTGCACTGCCGAGTGGATCGTAAAGCCCGCGGGATTAATGTCCCAGGGCGAGTCCATGACCTTGTTACCTTCAACATCCACCTTGACCAGACTGGAAGCTGTCACTTCATCAAACATAAGGCCAATAGGGTTGAGCAGGAAATGATGCTCCGGTCCGGGCACACGGGCTGATAAATGGGTAAACAGCATGTCGTCCCAGCCTTGGCTGGCCACAAGTCGGTAAAGGCAGGCCAAGTCTTCGCGGACTTGCCATTCTTCAGCCGAAACCTCGTCGCGAACAGAGGCAACGGCGCTGACGTTATCACTCATCTGAGCACTCCCTGAAATACTGATAGAATCATCGCAATCATAACCGCAGAGGCGCATGAATGGCAGCGGCCTCTCCGCCAGCTGAGCGTCGCCAGCTGAGCGGCGCCACCGGAGACATGCAGCATGGGATTACACCGCTATCTTCTACTTTTATGGCTGATTGCAGCCTTCCAAGGAGCAGCGCTCGCCTCAGCTGGGGATAAATCAGCTGCGGAAGACGCAGCGGAAGTCCGCCAATTTGCCGTTACTCCGCAAGTTACCCTGGCCGGGTTACCCAGCCGGGCCCAGTTGCAGGCGTTAAGCGCCGCTGGCACCGTGATCATCGACCTGCGTGACGCTGCTGAGCGAACGTCAGATCAGCCACGTCTTGCGGGCTTGGACATTACCCATTTCCCCTCCGGCCGCACCGTCCAGTCCAGCAAGCAACTGGCGGCATTCAGTGAACTCATGACCGCCGCCGGTCAGCGTCCGGTTTATATTTACTGTGCTTCCGGTAACCGGGCTGGTCTGGTCTGGGCCAGCCACCTGATTGCGCAGGGATACAGTGTTGAAGCCGCCCTTGCTGAAGTTTCCGAAGCAGTGACCAGCAAGCCAATCAAAACAGCAATCAGGAAAGCTGCGGAGGAGCAACAACCATGAGCTACACCCAGGCTCTTGTTGGTGGCTGCCTGATCGGTAGTGCCGCAGTTATCTTCATGCTCACCGCCGGCAGGATTGCCGGCATCAGCGGGCACCTGCGCAACGCGCTGTTTGCGCCCCGTACACAGCGACTCTCCGTTGCTTTCATCGTGAGCCTGGGCGTCGCCGGCGCCTTAACCGCGCAGTTGGTCAACGGCGCCCTGCCCTCAGGCCCCAGCACACACCCTGCTCTGCTGATTCTCGCCGGTTTGCTGGTGGGGTTTGGCACCCGGCTCGGTTCGGGCTGTACCAGCGGACACGGCGTATGCGGCATGGCCAGACTATCGGTCCGCAGCGTGTGTGCAACCCTCACGTTTGTTGGCACCGGCATGCTCATCGCAACGCTTGTGCACCGACTGACATGAATATCCTGGCCGCCTGTGTTGCCGGCATTGTCTTTGGTATTGGCCTGAGCGTATCTGGCATGACCAATCCCGCTAACGTGCTCGCGTTTCTGACTTTGACAAGCGGCTGGCAACCACACCTGATGTTGGTTATGGGCAGTGCCCTTGGCGTGGCGGCGGTAGGCTACAACTGGGTGTTGCGCCGGGCAAAACCCCTGTACGCCGAACAGTTTCAGTTGCCGATCCAGCGCCACATCGACGGCCGCCTGATCGCTGGGTCAGTATTGTTCGGCATCGGCTGGGGGTTGTCGGGATATTGTCCAGGGCCAGCACTGATCAGCGGTTTCGCGCTGGACAATCAGGCCCTGCTGTTCTGCGCTGCACTACTCGTTGGCGCGGCGGCACATGAACTGCTGACAAAACTGATGGAGCGCCCTGCTGAACCCATCGAGCCAGAAGCAGGCACCTAATTTGCGCGCAGACTTTCCAGGTTGCGCTGGTGTTGTTGCCGATCAATGGCATAACTGTTCAAACACCAGCAAGACAGCAGATATAAGCCCATAAGCGCAGGCAGGAACAGCAGAATCAGATTGCGCAGCACATCCTGTTCTACCCCGCCAACCGTGGCGTTTTCGGGGAAGTTTGCCATCCACAGCACACCGCCAGCCAACAGAATGCCTGATCCTGAGACCACCTTCTTACAGAAGTTACGCGCCGCAAAGATCAGACCTTCGTCACGCTGTCCTTCAAATTGCACACTGCGATCTTCCACCAGATCAGAATTCATCGAACCAAACACAATCTGCATGGAAATAATTGCACTGGTTTCCACCAGGTAATACAGCATGATGAGAGGCACGTAAATGCTACTGTCCGGTGGCGGGAACCAGCCCGCCAAGGCTAAAACATAGGGTACCGGCAGAAACAGAATGGCAAAGAGAAACAAGCCGATGGCGGCGTGCTTCTTGCCAAACCGCTCGGCCAGCCGCGGTGCCAGCAAAAAAGACGTCGGCACTGCAATGACACCTAACAAAGGCAGGTAACCAATCTGCGTGGTGCTCAACCCCCAGAAGAAGGTGTTCACATAAACCATGAGCGCCTGGCTAAGGCCGGTGGCTGCACCCAGAAACAGGGCGGCAAAAAACACAGCTCTGAAAGACACGCTGGTAAACAACGTGCTGACGTACTTCACGGCTTCGCCGACGGTACGACCGCCATGGGCTTCTGGCTGATAAAATGTCGGAATGTGGCGGTGTGTACCCAATGCAGACACCAGCCCGACTCCCATCATAGCCAGCGCTCCCACCAGCCCCAGGTACTCATAACCAATGGGACCCAGCTGCGCCGCCGGATCCAGATTGAACAGCACCATCAGCGACAACACGCCAATGGTTAACCCACCCAGCCAGCCAAAGCCATAACGAAATGCTGACAAGCGGGTTCGGTCATCATAGTCGTTACTCAATTCCGGCCCCATCGAGGCATTGGGAACTTCGAAGAAAGTGACACAAAACCGGACCAGTACGGCCATGCAGGTTAAGTAAATAAACAGCGCGTCCTGTTCAGCCTGCACCGCTTCAGGCGGATTCCATAAAAAGAAAAAGCAGGCGCCAATGGGTATCAGTGCCGCATACATGAACGGGTGGCGCCGGCCCCAGGCTGAGCGGAAATGATCTGACCAGTAACCCACACCCAGATCTGCCATAGCATCCACTGCCATCGCCACAGCCAAGGCTGCACCGGTCAGAAACGGGTCAAGGCCGAGGACCTGGTTGTAGTAGATCAGCAGGAAATAGCCAAAGGCTGATTCTTTAATGCCGAAGGCCACCGACCCCACCCCAAAAAACAATTTGGTGGAGGGGGTGGCAATTTTGTGCGGCGCGGCTTTCTCAGCCGGGTTAAGCTCAGCCGGATCAGACATGATCAGGATCCGGCGCTAAACCAGTGTGTAACCAAGGTCACTCAGCGGCATGGAACGCAAGCGCTCTCCCGTGGCCGCATAAATGGCGTTGGTCACTGCCGGCGCCAGTGGCGGCAAGGCAGGTTCACCCAAACCAGTGGGATGATTGTCACTCTGGATAAAGTGCACATCAATTTGCGGTGTCGCTGCAATCCGCATAACCGGGTACTGATGAAAGTTATCCTGCTGAATCGCACCGTTGTCCATCGTGATCTGTTGGGTCGCCATGGTACTGAGCCCATCCACCACCGAGCCCTGCACCTGGCTGACGGCACCACTCATATTGATAATCGGACCAACATCCACAGCAACCGTCACTTTGTGCACCGTATAGTTTTTGTCAGCGTCTACAGAAACTTCAGCCACCTCGGCAACGTGTGCCGCATGGCAGAAGTAAAAGGCCATACCCAGGCCAGTGCCTGCCGGCAGGGTTCTGCCCCACCCTGCCTTTTCCGCAGCCAGCTTGATGACATCCACGGCGCGGCCAGTGTTCAGCGCGCTGATGTCCCCTTCTTTGATCCAGCGGGGCTCACCCATCAGTTCAAGCAGAAACTCCACATGATCGCGGCCCGCCAGTTCGGCCAGTTCGTGCAGAAAACTCTGCTCGACAAAAGCGTTGGTGTTGGAACCCGGCGCGCGCCAGGCGCCACAGGAGGTATCCACTTCCATCAGCGTCTGCGTGACTCGCGCATTGTCGAGTGCCACCAGGGTAAACTCATTGCCACGCAAGCCGGAACCGATTACCGGCTTACCCGCATTGCCGAAGCCGATGTAGTGCTGATCCCATGCCGCCAGCTTGCCGTCTGGGCTGACCGCACCTTTCATATTCTGAAAACCACCCACGCGGAAGAAGTCGTTGTGGATATCATCCGTGCGCGTCCAGGTCAGCTTTACCGGCACACCAGCGCGTTTGGAAATGATCATCGCTTCCGCTGCATAATCGTGCAGCGCACGACGGCCAAAACCGCCACCCATACGCAGGTTATTGACAGTCACATTCTCAGGTTTAATGCCGAGCATGTTAGCGGCAATCTCTTTGACCTGATCAGGGAACTGACTGCCGTACCAGATCTCCAGCTTGGCCGGTTCGCCGTTCTTTCCCGCACGGAAATCCGCAGTACAATTCATCGGCTCCATGCAGATATGCGCGGCATAGGGAAACTGGTAGAACGCTTCGAGCATTTTGTTATCTTCACTGGCCAGCGCCGCATCCACGCCCTCATTGTCCAGGCGCACGGTGCCACCACCTTCCTGCGCTATCTGTTTTGCCGCGGCAATCTTGTCCGGCCAGGTGTCTGTTGACGCGTCAGATTCGTCCCACTTTACCTCCAGCTGATTTTTGGCGTTGAATACCGACCAGGTATTGTCTCCCACAACAGCAACACCGCCACGCAGCACCGCCAGCCCGTCCATAAACGCCATAGATGCTTTGCCAGCCCGTTCATCCGGCTCCACGATAAAGGCGTCCAGCACGCCGGGCAGCGCCTTTATCTGCGCTTCGTTGAAGCTCACTGCCACACCGCCGCGTCGCGGACAGCGCGTGTAACTGGCGTAACGCATGCCCGGTACATCCACATCAACGCCGAACTGAGACAGACCACTGGCAATCACCAGATTGTCGACACCACCCACCGAAGTGCCAATGATGGTATAAGAACGCGGGTCTTTGAATGACAACATTTCCGGCGCAGGAACTGGCTGCTGAGCCGCCACAGTCGCCAACTGACCAAACGTCAGACTGCGGCCGTTGCTGTGCACCACCTGGCTTTCCCGCGCTTCCAACTCGGTGCGCTCCACTTCCATCAGCAGCGACGCGGCGCCAATCAACATCTCCCGGGCAGAGGCTCCCATGCGCCGCATCGCGTCAAAATTGCGCGGGACAGACAGCGAGCCGCCCGACCCCTGCAAGCCGAACCTGCTGGCATCGATGGGCGCATCCAGAACCACCACGTCATCCCACTTCGCGCCCATTTCTTCGGCAACAATCATCGGCAGCGTAGTCTTGATACCCTGACCCATCTCCGGGTTGGGGGCAAAAATCGTGATCTGGCCATCGGTGGCTATCTGCACATAAAAATTGAGTTCACTGGAGGACACCAGCGTACTGGCTTCTTCTTCAGCCAGCACGCTGGCCGGCAACGCAACCTGCAACATCAGGCCGCCGCCCGTCAGCGCTGAAGCTTTGAGTAGATGACGTCGACTGAGCGTTGTACCGTTCATGCCACTTCTCCTTCAGTCTTCTCTACTTTCTCTGGGCCGGGCGCCTGAGGATCGAAAATGCCTACCGGTGCGGTGGCAACCGTATTAGCCGCCGCGGTATGCACCGCCTGGCGAATCCGCACATAGGTACCACAGCGGCAATAGTTGCCTGCCAGAGCCGTGTCGATTTCGGTGTCTGATGGTTTGGCATTGGTTGCCAGCAAGGCAGCCGCTGACATGATCTGCCCCGCCTGACAGTAACCGCACTGAGGCACGTCATGCTCAATCCAGGCAGCCTGGAGCGGATGCAGATCACTGCCATCAGCCAGACCTTCAATGGTGGTGACATCGCCTGCGACGGCGGAAACCGGTAATACACAGGAACGCACGGCCGTGCCATTCACATGTACCGTGCAGGCGCCACACTGCGCAATACCGCACCCATATTTGGTGCCGGTCAGCTTGAGTTTGTCGCGCAATACCCACAACAACGGCATCTGCGCCGGCACGTCAACCTCCACCGCTTCACCATTAACTCGCAAACTGTATTTACTCATAGATGTTTCTGCTTCCCTTAGACCTGTCTATTACAACAGATCATAGTGTTGCCGTGGCGCGAGAAAAAAGGAAGTATTTTCGAAGCAACTCCACTAGGATAACCGTCGATCAGAACAATCAATCTTTAACAAAGGTAAAGACTATGGCTGAAAATTTCATGGCCTATCCGGAGCTTCGGCACCCGTTCGAAGCCTCTGCAATACATCCGGAGGGCAGCACGACCGTGCTGTATCAGGGACACACCTTTACCCTGGACAATACCGGCAGCGGCGACGAGCTGCTGGTCAGCGAGCAGGACTTCAGCCGCATTACCGGGTTTGAACTCAAGCCGGAAGGCGCCTGTTACGGGGATCTGTGCATACCTATGTCGGCTCAGATTCAGACCGAGCAGGATGGCCAGCAATGGTACAACCTCTGCGCGTTTGCCGACCTGTTGGAACAGCCTTACGTGGCGGATACGGCGGCACGGGTATGGAGTTTTGCGGAAATCCCGGTAAAACGACAGAGCATGATGGTCGACGCCATGGCGCCGGACCTCGAAATCACAGACCGCCAGGGCAACGTTGTACGTCTGGCCGACCTGAAGGGTAAAAAAGCGTTAATCGTCACCTGGTCTTCGTGGTGAGGATGCCACCTCGATGTGCCCGTGTGGCAACAAGTTTATGAAGAAATTAACGACCCCAACTTTGTCATTCTATGTGTTGCGGAAGATACCGGCGGGGAAGCTGTAGCCGGACCCATATTTGATGCGGCCAATCCGACCTATATCCAGATTGTGGATCCGGATCACGTCGTCAGCAGCGCCTTTAACTTCGTCAACGTACCATCGTCCGCATGGATTGACGAGACCGGACGCATTGTGCGGATCGACGAAGGGACCTACTCGAAGATCCACGCTTTCGGCGAAGGTGATCAGGCGATTTCTTTTGGTACGGATGTGTATACACCCGCGCTGAAGGACTGGGTGGCCAAAGGCGCCGCCAGCCGCCACGTGCAGTCAGCCGCTGAGGTTGCTGCGAATATACGGGAACACTCTCCGGATCAACTCAAAGCGGACGCCGCATTCAGACTGGGCAATCTGTTTCGCGCCCATGGACAAGCGGAAGCTGCCGAAAAATACTGGGATATGGCGCAGGCCCTGAACCCCGACAGTATCAACTTTATCCGCCAGAATCTGACCTTGTCGGAGGAAGGTTCTGCAGGTGAAACTTTCATGCGGGTGATGGGTGAATACGTCAGCCAGGGCAAAGACTACTATCGACCACTGGACCTGGACTGACAGGTTGCGGATGCGGGTCGAATAAAGGGCAACAAGCAATGACCGAGACCACATTGCCTGCGGTGGAGCAACTGCTCGACCAGCTGCAGGCATTTATGGATGAACATATTTATCCTAACGAGGTGGCTTACCACACGCAGCTGCACGCGATGGAGAACCGCTTTGCAACCGTGCCGCTGATGGAAGAACTCAAAGCCAAGGCACAGGCTGCCGGTTTGTGGAACTTATGGATGCCGCGAGATCATGGTGGCCTGAGCAATGCAGACTACTGCCCGCTGGCGGAAATGATGGGACGCGTACTGTGGTCACCGGAGGTGTTCAACTGCAATGCGCCGGATACCGGCAACATGGAAGTATTCATGAAATACGGTACCCCGGCCCAGCAGGAACAGTGGCTGACGCCCCTGCTCAACGGCGAGATCCGTTCTTCCTATTGCATGACCGAACCCGATGTTGCCTCCAGTGATGCAACCAACGTACGTACGTCCATAACACGGCAAGGTGACGAATATGTCGTCAACGGCCGCAAGTGGTTCATCACCAACGCCATGTACGAACGCACAAAAATTCTGATCGTCATGGGCAAATCCGATCCGGACAATCCCAACCGCCATCTACAGCAGACTCAGATCCTGGTACCCAAGGACACACCCGGGGTGAAGCTGGTGCGTCCGTTAACCACTCTGGGTTACGACGACGCACCGCTGGGGCACGCCGAGGTGCATTTTGAAGACGTCCGCGTCCCCGCAGAAAACATCCTGCTGGGTGAAGGGCGCGGATTTGAAATAGCCCAGGGAAGACTGGGGCCAGGGAGAATCCATCACTGCATGCGTCTGATCGGCAGCGCGCAGCGCGCGCTTGAATTGGCTTGTCAGCGCGCCACCCGCCGGGAGACCTTTGGTCGCGCCCTGGCCGATCATCAATCGGTGCTGGAGGACCTGGCAAAGTCGTTTGCCGAGATAGAACAGGCGCGCTTGTTAACGCTCAAAACCGCGCGCAAGATTGATGAAGTTGGCGCAAAAGACGCCCGGGACCTGATTGCCGCGGCAAAAATCAGCGTACCCCTGATGGCACAGACAGTGATCGACCGATGCATGCAGATCCATGGCGCCGGCGGTCTGACTGCAGACTATCCAATGGCAGAAGCCTTCAATTATGCACGCTGGTGTCGGCAAGCTGACGGCCCGGATCAGGTGCACATGATGGCCTTGGGCAAACAACTGGTAAAACGCTACGCTTGAAACACATCGGCCCGCCCACTGATTCTGGTGGGCCCGGGACAGTTGCTTACGGGAGGGCAAACGATGACCTACAAAGTCTTTCAATGGGCCAGCGGCACTGTGGGTCGGCATGCGGCAAGGGTGGCGCTGGAGCGAGCGTCATTGCAGCTGATCGGCCTGCACACCTACTCACAGGAAAAAGCCGGTCTAGACGTGGGTGAACTGCTGGACCGCCCGAGCACAGGTATAGCAGTCACCACTGATATCAGCGCGATCCTGGCATCAGATGCGGATGTGGTCATCCACACGCCACTGCCTTCACTGGTTTACGGTGACAATCCCGAGCAGGACGTCGAAGATTTCTGCACCCTGCTGGCCGCCGGCAAAAACGTTATCACGGCAGTAGGTTATATGTACCCCAAGGTGCATGGCCAGGCACTGGTGGACCGCCTGGAGGCCGCATGCGCCCAGGGCAACAGCTCCTTTCATTCTACCGGCCTCAATCCTGGTTGGCTCGGCGACCTCGTGCCGCTGACGATGAGTGGTCTGTGCGAAACCATCGATCAGGCGATTGTGCTGGAGATCTCCAGCTTTGAAATGTACCCATCTCCGGAGATCATGTTCGGTTCCATGGGCTTTAACTCAACCCCGGAAGATTTCGCCAGGAACAACGCTCGCCGGGCCAACTGGCTGAACGGTCTGTTTGCCGAGAGTGTGCAGATGACCGCAGATGGCATGGGTCTGAACGTGACCGAGATTGTCAGCAATCAGGATCTGGCCCTGGCAGAGGAAGATCTGGAGACCGCCTCCGGCACCGTGGCAAAAGGCACCGTGGCCGGCCAACACTGGCGCTGGGCCGGGGTAGACGCCGATGGTGTTGAACGCATGATCCACGAAACCGTATGGCGCATGCACAGTTCCGTCGCACCGGACTGGCCGCAGGGTAATCACGCCATTACTTTTCACGGGAGCCCGGAGATGCACCTGGAGTTCCCGCCCAACTTCGGCATGAGCGACGGTTTGTTGGGAACCGCCATGCATGCGGTTAATGCAATACCGTACGTCGTTAAGGCGCCGCCAGGCATTCAGACATTTCTCGACCTGCCGTGGATCATGTTCCAGCGCTGACCCAGGCCCTTAAAGACCCGCATCCGGCTCGCACACCACTTTCTATCAGATAAACCTTTTCGTGCTGGAACGGTTTCGATAGACTGCGCCGCTTCGCCTTGCCCACCCCTTTTGAACATGTTGCAGACAACGTGCGGACTGGACTTCGGGACGAGCAATTCAAGCATTGCCGTACCTGCTAAGGGATCCGGGACTGAGCCTACCCTGCTGGCCATCGACGGTGATTCGTCGGTGGTGCCCAGTGCAATGTTCTTTGACAACACTGATCAAACTGTCATCTACGGCGCCGCTGCGCACCAGCGTTATCTTGATGGCGAACCCGGACGCTACCTGCGCGGTCTGAAGCGCGTGCTGGGGACCTCGCTGGCTGATGACGGCACCTTTGCATTGGGACGCTATTGGTCTTTCACGGAAATCCTGGAGAGCTTCATTCACGAAGTGAAACACCGAGCGGAGGCCTTGTGCCAAGCGGAACTGCAGGACATTGTGATCGGCCGCCCCGTGCACTTTGTGGAGGGCGATCCAGCGGCTGATCAGGCCGCCGAAGATATGTTGCACAACATTGCGGTGAACGCGGGCTTCAGGCAGGTGGCCTTTCAGTTCGAGCCTGTCGCGGCGGCACTGTCGGTGGACGCGCAGCAGCTGGACCAATTCACTCTGGTCGTTGATCTGGGGGGCGGTACCTCTGACTTCAGTGTCCTGCATAATCCGCCAGGTGCTGACCAACTCGAGGTACTGGGCGTTGCTGGCGTTACCTTTGGCGGTCAGGATGCTGACCGCGCTCTCAGCCTTGCCACAGTGATGCACGATTTGGGTTACCGCACTTCCCTGCGCAACGCCAAACGTGAATTACCTACAGATCACTACCATCGCCTGGCGACCTGGCACCAGATCGACTCACTGTACAACACCGCCGACTACGAGAGTATTAAACAACTGCGCAGCGTGGCCGCTTACCCCGACCGCCTGGATTTACTGCTGCGCATCCTTGAACAAAAAAAGGGTCACGCCCTGGCCGGTGCCGTGGAGCGCAACAAAATTCGCTTATGCGAGGCGCAGCGCAGTCAGTTCACTTTTGCCCTGGATGATCAACAGCTACAGCGTCCGCTGACTTACGCGGAATTCGCCGCAAGCATCAGTGCAGGTTTGTCCAGAATTGATGACGGACTTCGAAGCTGCCTGAAGGACGCAGAGGTTGCGGGCCGCGACATCAACAGCATCGTGTACACAGGCGGGACTGCGCTGATCCCCAGCGTGCGCACTGCTGTCAAAGAAATCTGCCCGGCCGCCACCATCGTACCGGCAGATGTATACGGCGCTGTCGCCATGGGGCTGAGTCTTCACGCCGCCAGACTCTATGGCTGAAATTACTTGCGTTATCTCCGCTCGCACCATTCACGCGGTGTAGCGCATCTGGTAGGACCGCTGGGTGAAGTGGTGGTTCATGTAAAACTGATACACCAGCATACCCGCCGCGCAGACGACCGCAATAAACGCCAGCCACCCCTGGTCACCACGCCACCAGATCAGTACCCCAATACCCAGTAGAAATACCACCGGTATGAATGCAAACAGGTGATCGGTAAACGTCGCCGGCGACTGCTGCGCAAAGAACTCTGCATTATCCCCATCCCGCCGTGCGCGCAACATGGACACCTGACTGATCCAGGCCATGCCGGCGAACAGGATGCCGAGAATGATAAACCACAACCCTATGCTGTCCGGTCCCAGAGCGTTGATCTGGGCGAACTCCACAATGCCAACCAGAAACGGAAAGACAGAATCCACAGTGCTCGGGACCCAGCTGAAGCGCATGACCAGACTGCTGTAGATCTGCCAGATGAGCAGAATCCCAATCAAAGTGGTACCAATCTGCAGCCAGCTCAGCACAGCAATAAACGACCAGCTATACAGGTAAGTTTGTTCACTCAGATGCGCCCACATCAGCTCCAGGGCGAGCGCCTGTACGATACTCAACAACGTCAGCAACACCGTAGGAAAGTTCGCCTTGGCGCGCTGACTGATCTGGTTATTTGTCACGATCTCATTCTCAAAGCGGGTGACGCTTGAGAATATCAGATTGCGGCGTGGCTGCCTGTGCAGGGCTGGCTATTCATCCGCGCTGCCCAGCCATTTGTAGCTGACGCCCGCCGCCAGCGCGCCGATGATTGGCGCCACCCAGAACAACCAGAGCTGGGACACGGCCAGGCCGCCGGCAAACAATGCCGGCCCGGTACTGCGCGCTGGATTGACTGACGTATTCGTTACGGGGATGCTAATAAGATGAATCAAGGTCAAACCCAGTCCGATCGCCAACGGTGCAAAACCCGCGGGCGCCCTGCCGTCTGTCGCACCTAGAATAATCATGAGAAACATATAGGTCATGACAATTTCAGTCACCAGCGCTGCCACCAACGAATACTGGCCCGGTGAATGTTCACCAAAGCCATTGGAGGCAAACCCACCCGTCGCGTCAAACCCAGCCTGGCCGGACGCGATGACATACAGCACCGCCGCGCCCGCCAGCGCACCCAGCACCTGCACGACAATGTACGGTCCAAGTTTGCCAGCCTCAAATCGACCACTCGCCCACAAGCCGATGGAAACGGCCGGATTCAAATGACAACCGGAGATGTGTCCGATCGCATACGCCATGGTTAACACAGTAAGGCCAAAAGCCAGGGAAACCCCCAACAGGCCAATGCCCACCTCAGGAAATGCTGCTGCGAGTACAGCACTGCCACAGCCACCCAGAACCAACCAGAACGTCCCCACAAATTCAGCTGCAAGCGCTTTGCTTAACATTGCCTTCTCCCCAAATGATGTGTGTTACCGCTCACTCAATGTCGCACTTGCGCTTTAGCAGCGCAATTGGCCGAGCAGGTTTTTTACGCCATGTTTACGAACCTGCCAGATTGTAATTTTTCGGCACAAAAAAACGCGTTTCCATCCCCCTCACATCCCCCTGAACTGTAGAATACTCGCCAGCATGG
>JBCCUW010000047.1:0-14943 GCA_039196385.1 Pseudomonadota bacterium | reverse complement strand
GATTTAAGGAGGACTATATGTGGGTCAATAAATTAATGCAGACTGCGTTGTTGAGTGTACTTTGGATCGCTGGCGTGCAGGCTGCAGAGCATGCTGGCTCTGAGGATCACTGCGAAGTGTCCAGGTGGGGACCCGATGATGAGATTGGCAATGTTAACCTGATCAATCCGGCGTCAGTACTCAAAGCCAGCCAGCTGATCACCACCGGCAAAACCTATAGTCTGGGGATAACCATCGATACAACCACGCCAGCGTTTGCCCCGCGCGGACTGTCGCTGCAGGTGGTGCAGCCCGGTCAGCAGGAAAGCGCCCGGCCGAACGCGGGCATGACTTACAACGATGATGTCTTTCAGGGTTGGTTTGGTATCGGTTCGCAGTTGGATGGCCTGGGCCACCTGGGTTATGACGGCATGTACTATAACTGCAACCATGCCCGCGACTTTGCCCAGATCAGCGGCTTAACCAAACTGGGTATTGAAAAGGTACCGCCCATCGTGGCACGGGGGATTGTGCTGGATATGGCGGCACACTTCGGTAAAGACTATCTTGATGCTGGCCAGTATTTTTCCGTGGCGGACGTACAGGCGGTGGAAAAACGTCAGGGGACATCGGTGCAGGAAGGTGATGTGGTGCTGTTTCACACCGGCTGGACAGACCACAAGCTGGCCTCTGATCCAACAGCCTGGGTGTCGGGTGAACCCGGACAGTCTGAAGAAGTGGCCCAATACCTGGCGGACAAAAACGTCGTGGCCGTAGGTGCAGACACGTGGGGGCTGGATGTGGTGCCCGCACAGCACCCGGAACGCCCTTTTCAAGGCCACGTTATTCTGTTGAAAGAACATGGCATCTACATTCTGGAAACCATGAACACGGGCCCGTTGGTGCAGGATAGCGCTTACGAGTTCCTGTTTGTGCTTGGGCACGCCAAGGTGCGCGGCGCCGTGCAGATGTTTATCAATCCGATAGCAATCAGGTAACCGAGCCGCCCTTGATCAGATCGGCAATCCGTTCCCCCAGCATTATTGTCGGGGCATTCAGGTTGCCGTTTGTGATACGAGGAAAAATGGAGGCGTCTGCCACGCGCAAACCCTCAACGCCGTACACCTGGGCCTGAGGGTTAACCACCGACTGTTCGTCAGTCCCCATTTTGCAGGTGCCACAGGGGTGATAGGCGCTTTCCGCATGCGCGCGCACGAAAGCGTCCAGTTGGGCATCACTCTGCTGATCCAGGCCGGGTTGTATTTCGGCCCCGCGTAAGTGGTCAAAGGCAGGCTGAGCAAAGATCTCCCGGGCAGCGCGGATGGCCGCTCGGAACACCTGCCAGTCTGCATCGGTGGACATATAGTTGAACTGAATGCGCGGGTGATCGCCCGGATTGTTGCTGCGCAAGTGTATGTGGCCGCGACTCTCTGACAGCATCGGGCCAACATGCGCCTGAAAGCCGTGGCTGTTGGCCTGCGCGCTGCCGTCGTAAGACATCGCAGCAGGCAGGAAGTGAAACTGAATGTCCGGATACGGCTGTGTCGCAGAGCTTTTGATAAAGCCACCGGTTTCAAAATGATTGGTTGCGCCCAGACCCTGCCGGGTGGTCAGCCATTGCAGCCCGATTCTGGCCCGGCCTAATAAGCTCAGATCTTTAAACAGGGAAATGGGCTGCGTACAACCCTGCTGCACGTACACTTCCAGGTGATCCATCAGATTGCGACCGACACCGGGCAGGTCAGCGTGCACCGGGATGGCATGTTCCTGCAGATGTGCAGCCGGACCAATCCCGGACAGCATCAACAGCTGCGGCGAACCGATCGCGCCGGCGCTCAGTATTATCTCGCGACGCGCGCGATAGGTGGTTTGGGCGCCGCTTCTGCCGGCGCCGCTGACAGCGGTGGCACTGCCGTGTTCCAACAGCAGTTTGTGTGCATGAAAACCACTGACAACCTGCAGGTTGGCTGGCGGTTGGCGCAAATAGGCTCGGGCGACGGAGGCGCGTTCGCCCTGGTCAACGGTCATCGCCAGCGGTCCAAAACCTTCCTGCGCCGGCCCGTTCAAGTCTTCCCTTAATGGGTAACCAGCCTGTTCTGCGGCTTGCAGGAACAGGTGATACAGTGGATTGCGCATGGCCCCATTGCGGGTGACCAGGGGACCGTCCGTACCGGTGAATTCGGTGTGGGTAAAAGCAGCCTGCTGCGCCTTTTTGAAATAGGGTAGAACCTGCTCGTACTGCCAACCCGCAGGCCAGTGATTGTAGTCCGCCGCATTGCCGCGGACGTAGACCATGCCATTAATCGCGGATGAACCACCCACCACGCGCCCTCGGGGGCAGTCCAACCGCCGGTTGTTCAGGTGTTCGGCAGGTTCAGCCCGATAGCGCCAATCATACTTTTTATTGCCCATGGGCATGTAAAACGCAGAGGGCATCCGCACAAACCAGGGGTGGTGGCGGCCACCGGCTTCCAGCAGCAGAACCTGAACATCCGGGTCTTCCGCCAGGCGGCTGGCAATGACACAACCGGCTGAGCCGGCACCAATCACAATGTAGTCAACTTCGTTCCGCACAGGCTGCGCTTGTCACTCTCTTTTCATCGGCGCGCATGGTAGCGCATCTGCTTGCTCGTGACCCGCGCTGGGTTACACTTGTTTGTTCGTCGAGCGGGGTGTGCGGTGGAGAGATGATGCAGCTTAATCAGGAACAGATTGCGTTTTTCAAAGCGCAGGGGTACCTGCTGGTACCCGGAGCGATGGACACACAATTGTGCGCACGGGTGAGGGAGATGATGTGGCAGGCACTACCAGCAGAATCATCGCGCGTGCGGGAAAATCCGGATTCGCACGTGGGTCCTTTTGCCGAGCACGAACGCAGCGAAGATTCCCTGCACGTGCGCGAAGGTTACCGCTGGCTGAATCGGCAACTGGGGGTCACGCAAGAGGTGATTGAGCTGATTTATGCGGACGACATTTGTGCGATGGCTGGACAGTTGCTGGGTGGCGAGCTGAGGCAGGCGATTGTGCAGGGCACTCCCATGGGTAGCCAGGGACCCGCCTGGCCGGGCGGGCCAACAGACCCGGCGTTGGCGAACGAAGGTGCGCGGGGTGTGTATTGCACGCTGCCTTATGGGGACGTGCCGCGTCAGCCGGATGCCTGCCATACCGACGGCCACCCGTTTCAGCTGGGTGTGGTCGGGTTGCTGGATGACACCCCTGAAGGGGGTGGCGCGTTTAAGGTTTGGCCAGGTTCACACCAACGCCTGTACCCCACCTTTTCTCTGCGCTACGACCAGCCCCGTATTCCGTATTATGACCATCTGCCATCATTCAAAGGCATTGTCCATTCGCCCGAGTATCTGCAGGAAATTGACGCCCTCAACACTGACACGCAAGCTGTGGAGTGCTGGGGATCTGCCGGTGACATTGTCTTCTGGCACCACCGCACCGCACACATGGCAGGACATAATCATTCTTCGGTGATCCGCCAGGCGGTGCTGGCGGACTTCTGGAAAACGGATCTGGATGAACTGCGGACCCAGCCCGCTGACGGTGATATGTGGCGTGATTGGTCAGCGGCCGTGCAGAATGCCGCTAACACCTATTCAGACGCGTTTGCTCGACAGCAGCGGTTGCCTGGCGATTAACGCCTGGTTCTTGGGCTGATCGGGAATCGATGCTGTTCGTTGCATGTCCGTAATTGGAGCGTTGTTACTCCATTTTCCCAACCCATTAACGTTGACGGGTTAACTGAACACGTTGTGAGGCAACCATGCACGGCGGCACTGGTGGCGAGCTACGCCCGCAACTTTCCATCCCGGGTCTGAGCGCGGGTCTGCGCGAAACACGCACCTATTCACGCTTATTGATCAGACTGGCATGGGCTGTGGAAGTTGTGGCAGTACTGATTGGTTTAACGATATCGGTAGTTGTCGCCTTTGGTGCATACGATTCTATTGATAACAAAGCACAAGCGGGTCTGCTGGGGAATAGCGCCACAATACTGGTCGCTAGCCTGCCGTTTGTTCTGATTGCATTGGTAGAAATCTGCAAAATACCGCTGACCTTTGCCTTTCTTGCAGTAAGCAATTACTTCTGGAAGTTGCTGTTACTCGGCTTCGTGCTGTTTCTCTGTCTCATCACCTTCGAAACCATGTTCAATGGCTTCGAGCGCAACTTTTCCAACCTCAATCGCGCCATTGATGAGAGGAATAACGAGATTGCCCGCCTGGAACGACAACGCGATCTGCTGGCCCAACGCCGGGAGTACGTGGTCCGCTTTACCGAAGAAGACGTGCGCGCAGAAGTGGAGCGTGAAATGGCGTTGCATCAGCGTGAGTTCCTCGCTGGCGTCAGTAAGACCAACCAGCGTAGTGTCCAAGCCATGGCTGGTATCGATCGTAGTTTTCCGGAAGAGATTGCCGCAGAACGCCTGCGCCTGGAAACCTTGAGAGACGAATATTATGCACAGTGGGGTACTGAAACCGGTGCCGTCGAAGCGCGCTTTGCGTCGTTGACCACCGACAACCTGCGCGGGAGTGCGGCCGAACGCGAGCGTCTGCTGGGAGAATTGATGACATTGCGTGAGGAGATGGCTGATGCCATGGCCAGGACCAATTTTTTTACGCGGGCAACGGTGGAAAACAAGTACCGCGGGCTGGTTACACGTAAGGAAGACCAACTCGCGACGATTACCACCGGCTATCTCGGGGCAGACGCCATCAACAAAATGGCTGACATGGAGGCGGAGTTGAAGGCACAGTTGGACTTTGTTAACAGCAAGTATTCCGGTCGCGTGGAAGGAACCAATCAACGTCTGGCAGCGCTGAAACAGGATCTGGCTAATCGCCATGATGAAGTGGCACAGATGGAGCAACGTATACAGCAGGATGCCGCCAACCAACGCGTGCAGCTTGCACGTTTAAGAGATGCCAATGCGGCGAAGCTAGATAGTTATCTGCAGGATAAGCTGGTAGAACATGATGCGTTTATGCAAAGGGCGTTTGGCATAGACGAAGAAGCGCTGCAGATCGGTAGCCAACAGGCGGATTTACAGGCTGAAATCAACCAACTGATTAATCAGAATCAGGTGTACCGGTTGGCGATGTATGCCTTTGGTCGAGCCTCCGCAGAACAGGTTGGCCGAAGTGAAGTTGCGCTGGTGGGCTTCATCTGGTTCGGCTCTTTATCCCTGATCGCGGCGGTGTGTGGGGTAATGCTGGCGCTGGCAGGGTTTTATCTGCGACGCTTTGTTGAAGAGGTGCGGTTGCCGGATTCGTGAGGCTCATCGTTCGTATGGGGTCATGTCGATACCATGTGCGCCGTAGCGCGCCTGTACAGCGTCCAGTGTTGCGCGTTGCCAGTAAGGGCTGCCGGGCAGGGGAAAGCCCAGTACCGCGCGTTGCTCCACGCTGGCCTGAGCAATCAGTTTTTCCATGCGCTGGCTGCGGCGATACATGGACCACGACCAGCCCGGGTGCAACACGTTCACCCATTCGCTATCCGCTTTCTTAAAGGTGAGGTTGTGTACGAGGCGTAGTGCCCCGTCTTTTACCGGCGTACCGCGATGCCACACGTCGTGGCGATAAAACAGCACTGAGCCAAACTGGTAGCGCGCCTGCACTTCCCGGGCGTACAAATGTTCAGCGCGGAACGCGGCGGCCGCGGGCGCCTTTTCCGCCAAATACGCTTCGGCGCTGTCCCGGTCGTTGATATACGGCAGACCCGCAACCCCGGGGGTGTCGACAATCGGCCATGGGTAAGCCGGGTCATCGTCACCCTGCCGCGGCACCAGTGCGGTACTGCCTTCACACGCTGCATGCTCGGACAGGTAAATGATGATCTCTACCGCTTCCGGTGTCGACCAGGGTGGCGGGTGTGTCAGCGTATGGTTCGGGTAGTCGCAGTGGATACGCTGTTCTGCATTATCCTGGTCGTGCTGGCCCGGTGGCCGACCATATTTGGGCCACAGATCAGATTGGGTCAGGCGCAATGTCCCCACGCTCACGTTGAGCAGCGCAGCCACCGCGTCGAGTAGATGTGGGTGCAGCGTAACCTGATTGCAGGCACTGGATTGGGCGGGAAACACGAACTGCTGATTTGAGCCGAACTGGCTAATGTCAGCGGCTGCAGACGTACCGGGCTGCGGAAACGCCTCGTACGCGTCAGCGGCAGCCTGTTGGAGCAGTTCCACCGGTAGCAGATCATGCACCAGCGCGAAACCCTGGTTGCGCCAGCTGTCGATTTGCGCGGCTGTCAGTCGACCGCCATCAGCGGGGTGAGATTCTGCCCAATCTGGCATGTCCGACTCCGCGCCTGCTCAAACGTTAATATTCAGTTGGCTGAAGTCCGGCATGGGCCCGCGTGGCTCCAACGGCATCAGCGCCTGCATCAGACCAATGGGTTCGCTGACGGTGACGATGTAGGTCATCTGGCTCGTCACTGCGCCTTCCGCATGCCAGGCCCCCTTGGGGATATTCAGCCGGTCGCCAGCCTTTATTTCCACCCGCTGCTCGTTCTCGTCCAGTAAATAGGAGCTCCCCTCCAATACGTAGCCGATGATGTCGTAGTCATGATGGTGTACCGGCAGTTCCGGTGACTGACCGGATACATACGTGGTCGGCCAGAATCCCGTCGTCGCAATGTCCTGCATCACTTCCGCGTGGCTCGTGAAGTAGTTGTGATCAATGGTCATGGTCGGCATGTTCAGTGCTCCCGTGAGTTGGGTGTTAACTGGCAGGTTTGAAGTAGGGCACAAAAATAGTGTCGGAGCGTTGCTCGAAAATTACCTCCACAGGCATATCGAATGCCATGTCCTCGGCTTCGCATTGACGAATCACAGACAGCATGGTGGGGCCTTCTTCGAGCTGCACCAGGATGCTGATAAAGGGTACTTCTTCCTGGAACCCCGGTGCGCCTGGCGCCACCACGGTGCTCCAGCTGCGGATGGTGCCGCGGCCGCTGGCTTTGCGCCACACAACGTTTTCGCTGAAACAGGCAGAGCAGAGCTTGCGCGGATAAAACTGCACGTGGCCGCAGTTTGCGCAGTGTTGCAGGCGCAGTTCTTCAGCGGCACAACCTTCCCAGTAAGGGGCGGTTTCCGGGGTGGGTTTGGGGACAGGTTTACCCGTTGGATTCAGTGTTGTGCTGCTCATAAGGTTGCCTCGCTGCCGAGTATCAAGGTAGCGTGGCTTGACAGTACCCCACCCTGACCGTGCACCAGCCCCATTTCCGCATCAGCCACCTGACGGGCGCCGGCATTGCCGCGTAGTTGTGTGACTGCTTCGGTCAGAGCAAACATCGAGCCGGGGTGACCCGTGTGAGAGTGTGACAGCAGTCCGCCGTGGGTGTTTACCGGCATGTTACTGCCCAGTTCAATATTGCCGTTCTCCACAAAAGCGCCACCTTCACCCTTTTTGCAGAAGCCCAGATCCTCCAGCTCCATAATCACGACGGGCGTGAAACAATCGTAGACCTGAGCAAAATCCATGTCTGTAGGTTTGGCACCTGCCATGTCGTACGCCCGCGGGCCGGATTCAGTGGCAGCAGTGGTGGTCAGAGAGCGAGCCTGGAACAGGTGTTCGTGAAAATGCCCTTCCCCACAACCGAGAAAGTAAACCGGTTTGTTGGGAAAATCTTTGGCCCGTTCAGCAGCCACCACCACCACGGCAGCACCACCATCAGACCACAGGGAACAGTCCAGAGCGTGCAAGGGGTCTGCAACAACCCGTGAATTCATGACATCGTCAATGGTGATGGGCTCGCGCATTTCTGCTGCTGGATTCAAACTGGCATGCTTACGTGCTGAAACGGCAACCTGGGCCAGCTGCTCGGAGGTTGTGCCATATTCGTGCATGTGGGCTCGACCAGCCATAGCGTAGCCATTGGTCAGCGGCACACCGTAGGGTAGTTCGAACTGAGGATTCATGGTGGTGGTCATTTTGGCGCCGGTTTCCGCACCGGACATACCCGTACGCGGGTTGTCACCATGGGTGATCAATACCGTGTCGCACACGCCTGTGACAATGGCCGAAGCAGCACGCAATACGGCAGTCAAGGAGGTGGCGCCCCCCGCATTCAGCGTCATACAGAAACGCGGAAAGATCTGCATGTACTCTGAGAACATTTCCGCGTGATAGAGATGGGGCTCTACCCAGGGGTTGCAGGTAATCAGGCCATCTACGTCACCCTTCTGCAGACCCGCATCCAGCAACGCCAGGCGTGCTGCTTCCGCGCATAATTCTGTTGAGCCTTGGCCGGGCAGGGCGCCTACCGGCGTTTCTCCCATGCCCACAATGGCCACGCTGCCGCGTAACGTCATATCCCCTCTCACCTTTGCAAAGCTTATCCACGCCAGACCTTACCTGATGGGGCAGCGCTTGTGTATAGCGCCGCCCGGCTTGCAGCCGTTTCAGGGTCTGCTGGCCAGGAAGGTGTACAAGAAGCTGTAGTAGAATAGGCGCATGAATACCAGCAACAGCCAGCCCGCACCGCCCAAGCCCCTGATGAGCTACCGCAAATTCTGGGCGCATCGCTTGACGCCAGCCCCGGTATTGCCGATGAGCCGTGAAGAGATGCTCGAACTGGGCTGGGACAGCTGCGACATCATTGTCGTCACCGGGGATGCTTACGTTGACCATCCCAGCTTTGGTATGGCGATTATCGGCAGATTCCTGGAGGCGCAGGGCTTTCGGGTGGGGATCATTGCGCAGCCCGATTGGCGCAGTACCCAGGACTTTGAAGCTCTGGGGCGTCCCAATCTGTTTTTTGCCGTGACGGCCGGCAACATGGATTCCATGGTCAATCGATATACGTCCGATCGTAAGGTACGCTCGGACGATGCGTATACGCCTGGTGGCGTCGGTGGTCTGCGGCCGGATCGCAGCGTCATTGTGTATGCCAATCGTCTGCGCGAAGCGTATGGCGATACGCCCCTGGTCATTGGTGGTATTGAGGCCAGTCTGCGGCGTATTGCGCACTTTGATTACTGGTCGGAAAAAATTCGTCGCAGCGTGTTGCTGGATGCCAAGGCAGACCTGCTGGTGTTCGGTAACGGCGAGCGTCAGGTTGCAGAAATTGCGCACCGTCTGGCCGCAGGAGAGCCTATCCAGGCATTGCAGGACATCCGCGGTACGGCTTTCAAACGCAAGCGCACACCGGCAGGGTGGACCGAGATAGACTCCACCCACCTGGATACTCCGGGTCGGTTGAACCCCAGAGAAGATCCCTACGCGATGCGGCCGGATACGGGGGACGAAGCCGTGAGTCAGCCTGTCCAGGACGATGTACAGGTGGTGCGCTTTGTCAGAGACGTACCCAGTGCTGATCGTGCGACATCGGTGATCCGCCTGCCGTCTTTTGAGCAGGTGCGCGACGACCCGGTGCTGTATGCGCATGCCTCGCGGGTGCTGCACATTGAATCGAATCCAGGCAATGCCCGGGCGCTGGTACAGCGGCATCAGCAACAGGATGTCTGGATCAATCCGCCACCCCTGCCGCTGAGCACCAAAGAAATGGATGCGGTGTACGAACTACCCTACACCCGAGTTGCACACCCGGTGTATGGTGACGCCAAAATCCCGGCTTACGAAATGATCCGCTTTTCTGTGGCCATTCAACGGGGTTGTTTTGGCGGCTGTACGTTCTGTTCGATCACAGAGCACGAAGGACGCATTATTCAGAGCCGCTCGGAAGCATCAATTTTACGTGAGGTGGAAGACATTCGTGATCGTGTACCGGGATTTACCGGGGTCATTTCGGATCTGGGTGGCCCAACCGCCAACATGTATCGTCTGTCCTGCAAGAGTAAAACCATAGAGGCTGCCTGTCGGCGACCGTCCTGCGTGTACCCCGGGGTGTGCCCGAATCTGAATACTGACCACAAGCCGCTGATTAACCTGTACCGCAAAGCGCGCTCGTTGCCCGGCGTGAAGAAGGTGCTGATTGCTTCGGGGGTACGTTACGATCTGGCCAACGAGTCGCCGGAGTACATCAAAGAACTGGCCACGCATCATACTGGGGGTTACCTCAAGATTGCCCCGGAGGCCCTGTCTGAAGGTCCGCTGTCGAAAATGATGAAACCGGGTATGGGCACCTACTACCGCTTCAAGGAACTGTTTGATAAGTATTCTGCTGAAGCAGGCAAGGAGCAGTATCTGATTCCCTATTTTATTGCAGCACACCCGGGCACAACTGATGACGATATGCTGGAGCTGGCGCTTTGGCTGAAAGGTAACGGCTTCAGGGCGGATCAGGTGCAAGCGTTTCTGCCTGGACCGATGGCCACAGCGACGGCCATGTACCATAGCGGCGTCAATCCGCTCCGTAAGGTGACGACAGAGAGTGAATCGGTTTATATCCCCAAGGGTGCGCGTCAGCGTCGACTGCATAAAGCGTTTCTGCGCTACCATGATGCTGACAACTGGCCTTTGTTGCGCGAGGCCCTGCAGAAGATGGGGCGTCAGGATTTAATTGGCAATGGCAAAAAGCACCTCGTACCGCGCTGGCAACCCGCGGGAACCGGTGAGGGCCAGCGCGGTAAGTCTCGAGGTAGTCGGGGACAGCGGCGCGCGGGCAACCCATCCCGACCGTTTCGCACCCAGCATGTGCGGGGCAAAATGCCGGATTGACCGGCCCTTATGCGCTGCTGCTCAGGTCCGCCAGAAAAAACTCTTCAACCAGGAGGAATTTGCCGGTGGGCTGAAATCGCCACTGGCACGCCCGGCCGGTGAGCGAGCCTTGGCGCAGCGGCTGGGCCTCGCCATGGCGCTGCCAATCAGACGACTCGAACAGACGCCGAGCCAGTGGGGTCTGATGCAGGCCGGTCAGTTCCGCTTCGATGTCCGGACAGCAGGTCACGGAACGGGCGGCCAGCACCGGGAACAGCGCCGTGCCTGGCTCCGGGTCCAACGCCGAAACAGGGTCCGGTGAGTTGGTCTCCTGTGCGGACGGAATCATCAGACTGATCTGGCGTGCAAAGCCGACATCCGGTTTAACCTTCGACGGTGGTAACTGCAGCAGGTTGGATTCCCACGCAAACAATTCCGCTGTGCCGCTGTAATGTACCTGGACCGTGGGTGCCGCGCCAAATCGGGTCGCAATGGCGGCGGTCATGGACTCGGCGAGGTCAACCCAGGGGATATGGACGGGGTCAATCCGGGTCTGTGGCACCGGTAGTGCGTGAAACAGCGCCGGGTCGGACAACCAGCCCGGTGTCGCTTGGTCTGCGTGGCCTGCCGCCATGACAGAATTCACCGCTGGTCGGCTGCTGATGGGGCCACCTGATTGGACAGCACCAGCTTGCCGATGATGTTGCCGGCCAACTGGTCTGAGAGGGCTTCACGGAAAGTTGCCATAGGTCGCACACAGACCTCAGCAGGCTGCAAAGCGCCGCTATCCATCCAACTCATCAGCGTTTGCATCAGTTCAGCATTAATCGAAGGGTCTGCGCGAGATTCGCCACCCCAGTCAACGCCAACAATAGCTGAACGTTTCAGAAGCGCCAGATTCAGGGCCAGCTTGGGAATGGTGCCGCTGGCAAAGCCAACCACCAGAAAACGGCCACCGGGGGCCAGGCTGCGAAAAGCCGGCTCGGCCACAGCGCCGCCGACCGGGTCGTATACCAGGTTCAGGCCCTGGCCCGCCGGTAGACAATCCGGCAGTTGTTTGCGCCAATCCTCTAACGTGTAGTCGATGCATGCATCTGCCCCGTAGCGCATAGCGGCTTCGCGTTTACTGGGATTGGAGGCGGCGGCGATCACGTGCGCGCCCATGGCTTTGGCAACGCAAATGGCGGCTGAACCGACCCCACCAGCAGCGCCCAGTATCAGCACCGTTTCCCCGCGTTGCAGATGACCACAGTCGCACAGTCCGTACAGGGCGGTGGCGTAGTTGATGAAAAAGCCTGCCGCTGTGGCGCTATCCAGATTTTCACTGAGGGGTACAACGGCATGGGCATCAATCACCAACTGATCGGCAAAAGCGCCCTGGCTGGCCAACCCCATGACCCGATCCCCTGCCTGGAGGTTGGACACCTGGCCACCGACCTGGCTGCCAATCTGGCTGATGGTGCCGGCAAATTCACTGCCTGGATAGTAAGGCAGACTGGGTTTGACCTGGTAGAGACCCTGGACCATGAGACCATCGACAAAACCAACACCCGCAGCCTCGACGTCCACCAGTATCTGGTGTTCAGCAGGCTGGGGTGCAGGCACTTCGATCTGCTGCAGTTGCTCGGGCGGGCCAAATGATTCACAAACAACAGTTTTCATCAAACGGCCTTAACGCCCTTGGGCGGACCTGCACTGGTATAGCTTGTGCCGGGCGGATCGACCGCCCAGGTGGGGGCGCTCTCCCAGCGATCGCCAAACACCAGTTCCGACATCGGCCGACGGCGCACCGGGCCATGTTGCCCCTGAGGTTTGCCCAGGGTCAGTGTGGCGGCAATAAAAACCTCTTCCGGGATGTCCAGCAAAGCGCGCAGTTCGTTTTCCACCGCGCCGTGAAAACCAGTGATAACCCCGCCATAACCCAGCGCCCGGGCCCCGAGCAGCAGGTTCTGTACAGCCGGATACATGGACGCGCCCTCCATCGGGGAAGGAGCACGGTACCGCACCATACAGGGCAGGATCAGGCAGGGAACCTTATCGAAGTTGTCAACGTAGTGCTGCATCACTCGGGCCATACGGGATTTGGGCGAATTGGGGTCAGCCCCACTGCCTTTGTCGTATTGGTCATTCGCCCGCTTTTCTGCCCAGAAACGCTTGGCGCTTTTGGCAATCAGGGACTTTGCCTCGCGTGCGCGATCAGAATCGGTCAGTACCAGGAACCTGAACGGCTGCCGGTTGGATCCGCTGGGCGCCCGGGTGGCTGCAAACAGGATATCGCGCAACACGTGGTCCGGGATGGGTTCGTCGGTGTAACGGCGAATTGCGCGGGTGCTGGCCAGGCCGGCCAGCAGGCCGATCTGATCTTCTGCAACCGGCTGCTCGGCCAGTTGCTCGGGGCTGGTTGGGTTCGTCATGCTGTCTCTTGGGTTGATTGATACGGCGCGGTACCTGCGCTCGTAGTCTGCCTCAGGAATAAGTAGCATGATCGTACAAGAAAAATTTGGCGGGGGGTATTTTGGTGGCTGATTCAGAAGGTAATGCGGGGGACGATCAGCAGCGCAACTGCGGACAGTGGCTGCTGGCCCGCAAGCCGGTGGCCAGCGCACCGCAGGATGAAGATTTTCGCTGGCAGAGCCTCCCATTACCGGAGCCGGATGACGGCCAGCTGCTCAGTCGGACGATCTATCTGTCGATGGATCCTTATCAGTGGGTACGACGTCGCAGCGGGACTGAAGCGGTAGGGGACGTCTGTCATGGACGGACTGTATCCCAGGTGGTGGCCAGCCGCTTGCCTGGCTTTGCGGAAGGTGACTACCTGTTCAATACCAATGGCTGGTCCGAATATGGTTTGACCGGCCGGGATATCAGCCACTTCGGTTACATGCACCCGCGGAAACTGGATGCTGCAGCTGCGCCCTTGTCGACCGCCATTGGGGTGCTCGGTATGTTGGGTTTAACCGCTTATGCGGGCCTCATTGTGCAGTGTCAGCCACAAGCCGGCGAAACCGTTGTGGTGTCCGCCGCGTCCGGCGGGGTCGGGCAGGTGGTCGGACAATTGGCTCGTTTGCGTGGCTGCCGGGTGGTGGGTATTGCCGGTGCGCCTGAAAAGTGTGCCTTTGTGACCGAGGCGCTCGGTTTTGATGCCTGTGTTTCGCATCTTGCTGAAGATTTGCCCCAGCAACTCGCTGCCGCCTGCCCGGATGGCTGCGATGTCTATTTTGAAAACGTCGGAGGCCTTACATTTGCTGCTGTTTTGCCGTTGTTGAATCAGCGAGCCCGCATAAGTCTATGCGGAATTATTTCTCAGTATGGCGCTGGTGGTGATCCGCGCCAGGCCTGGCGCGATCAAGGGGAGGCGGTGTTCAGTGCGCGTGAGGTTCAAGTGCATGATCTGTTTGTTGGGAACTTTGTTGACGACTACCAGGATCAGTTTCTGGCTGAGATGGGTGACTACGTGCGCAGTAATCAGGTGCAATACCGGGAGCACCGCTGGGAGGGTTTGAGGCAGGCTCCTGCAGCGTTCAGGGCCATGCTGAAGGGTGGCAATTTTGGTAAATCCATCGTGCAGGTGGGCGCTGAATAGACGTCAATTAGCCGCGAAATGAAATCGCTATTTAATGCGGCTATAATAAGCGGTTGCCTTGGAGGGTGGAGCGGTATTTGTTGCGTTGTCTTGTGGGATTGCTGTGTGCGGTGCTGGTCGCCGGTTCGCCGTTAGCGGACACGGCCGCTGCGGCTGAAGCGCCGGCCACAGATCTGGTAATACCAGGCGCAACCGGTGAATCCATCCAACTACTGCGCATTGATACCCGCAACACCCCGATCAAAATTGACGGCTTTGTGGACGAACCGGTGTGGCAGCAGGCGGGTGTCATTGATGATTTTGTCACGCTGGAACCGGATACACTGGTGCCTGGCAAATACCCCACCCATCTGAGGGTGTTGTACTCTGATCGTGGCATGTACGTCAGCGCGGTCATGGAACAACCCCTCGACAGTCTGGTACGCCGTTTGACCGGTCGCGATCAGCGTGACAATCGTGACAGTTTCAGCGTTACCATCGATACGTCCGGCGAAGGGCGTTACGGGTTCTGGTTTGGTATCAATCTGGGTGATTCCCTGATGGACGGCACAGTGCTGCCCGAACGGGTGTTTACCAATGATTGGGACGGGCCCTGGTATGGGCGCAGCCAGATTACCGACAGTGGCTGGTCCATGGAGATGTTTATTCCCTGGGGTGTTGTCTCCATGCCGGCCAGCGGGGATGTGCGCAGGGTGGGCATGTACGTTTCCCGTAAGGTTGCCTTTATTGACGAGCGGTGGGGTTGGCCCGCGCTGCCGCCGACGCAGCCCAAGT
>JBCCUW010000046.1:0-15066 GCA_039196385.1 Pseudomonadota bacterium | reverse complement strand
GGTTCGGTGTTCGACACCCGCGAGATGCCCGCTATTCAGGCCCTCGATAATATAGAACTCCCACAGCGGTTTGCTCATATCCAGGGGATGGGAGTAAACCCGCGCGGTCAGCTTCTTCAGCTCGTTCCAATCAGCGGGCTTGGGTAAGCCGATGCGTCGTACGTGGTATTCCAGATCAAAATCCTGATCTTCTACCCAGTAGGGATAGTCCGCTTCCATGGGCACCCGGACACATTTGCGTCGCGTCGTGACTGCCAGATGCAGGCGTTCAGCGACGGCTTTCAGGATGGCTTCTTCGGTTAACCGCGCCGGGTCGGCATGGGTGCCGTCGTAAATGGAAAGTGAGCCAACGTGCATAGGGGTGGCTGGTAGTTCGCGATACAGAAATGAGGCGTCTTGCGCGCTGAGCTGTTGCATGAATCGCTCCCGTGGCTGTTTGCCGATTGTTGCAAATCGTTGTTATGCAGATATGTACCTGAAAAAAAGTAGCGAAAACAGGCCCGGAAGAGGGGAGGGAGGGAGAGAATCTTCACGGAGCCTGCTTCGCGTCTCGAAATCTCGCATCTTGTGCGATGCGAGATATGGTCCTGATTATACGCCCGAAACTGCACAAATTTTGTGTGGTCGCGGAGCTTATTGTCGTCTGTTCGTCTTCTACCTTGTTGCGCTTGGCGCCTGATTCTGCGAGGTCGCCGTGCGTTTGCTTAGAATCCTTTGTCGGTCGATACGCCGTCAAAGATGACGTTTAGTGGACCCTTGCCGGCTCGGTTGGTTCCCGCGCCGGAGTTACTTTTGTTCGCTTCAGGCAGCTTTTTCTTCGCTGGCTTCTGCGTCGGTGGTAAATGCACCGCGAATCACTTCGCCGCTGCGCTCGATGGCTTCACGAACCACTTCGCCGCGGGTCTGCAGGCGCTCGCTCACGCCGCTGTACAGGGTCTGACCGTATTCACGCTGCAGCTCGAAGAAGCTGGAAACATCGCGTACGTCGGTCAGTTTGCGGGCGAATTCCTGGTTGGTGTCCAGGTACTGTTTGATGCCTTCACCGGTGATTTCGGTCATGCGGCGAGCCACATGGGTGTTGATTTCGAACAGCTCACGACCCATTTTGAATTGATTTTCTAAAACGCTCATCATGTAGTCCTCTTGATTCTTGATCCAGTCGTCTTTTGATTGCGGGGCGGTGTTCAACGGCCTCGCGCTCTGAATATGGTGCGATGCACAATGTGAGCGTATTGTGCAGTACACAATTGTGCATTGCAACAACTTTTTTTGATTTTTTTTCGGCTCACCGGTCGGCCTGGGTTAATTCGATTCATGCGACCTCGTTGAACCCGTTGCTGTTGCTCGCGGTCGGGCTGGAAACCGGGGTTGCTGCACCTGTCGCAAAATCAACCACGTCTGCCCTCAGCGCCGCTTCCAGTGCACTGAATTCGGCCAGCAGGTCATCCCGTAGCCGGTCCGCGTCGGGGACAGCTCGCGCACAAGCGGTGATGCCGAAGAATAGTTGCTGGGCATAACTCTGGACTGTGATATTGACCGCCATCCCTTGGGCGGGAATGGACACCGGGTAGTGGCTCAGTACGCGGGCGCCGTTGGAATACAGCACTTTGCGGGGACCGGGCACGTTGGAAATTACGACGTTTGCGGATGGACTCACCCACTCAGCCGCGGGCATCAGATTGGCCAGTTGCGCCGCACCCTGCATACTGGCACCCAGTCCGGGTGCGGTGAGATCGGCCGAGATCAGATCCACGGCGTCTGCCAGGACCTGTTTGGCGGTGCGGGCCGATTGCCCGACATTGCGCAATCTGATTAATGGATTGTCTGTGAGGGTATCCAGGCTGACCTTCATCATAGTCACCTGATTATTGGTGCTTTTGTCGCCAGGTTTGCGCAGCGAAACCGGACAGGCGGCGAGCAGTGATTGCTCTGGCAACTGGTTGTGGCGTTGCAGGTAGCGACGCAATGCACCGCCGCACAGGCTGACAAAAACGTCATTCAACGTGCTCTTGGTGCTGCGGGCCAAATCGCGCATGGTAGTGAGTGGCAATTCGCCCATGGCGTATGTGCGACCTTTATCGATGCTGCAATTCAGCATGGTTGCCGGCGCGCGCTGGCCAAAAGCGCCCAGCTCGGCATCCGGGTCCATGGCGCGTTGCCACAAACGTTGGCTTGCCGCCATTCTGGCGGGCGCCTCAGCGAAACTGTTTACCGCCTGTAAACACAGACTTTCGAACAGGCTCAGCACATGATCTGCGGTTGAGCGTTGCGGACCGGCGGTGGCAGGCAGCGCGGACTTGCCGGGCACAGGATCTGTGTGACCGGTGGGTTTGCTATCCATCAGAAGCTGGGTAGATGCTTGAGCCGCCATACCGTCGAGACAGGCGTGGTGAACGCGGTTGTAGTACGCGATCCGGCCGTCAGCAAGTCCGGTTAACACCACAATGTCCCATAGCGGACGGTGCCGCGGCAACGGTTCCTGATGCAGCTGCGCAACGGTCTGCTCCAGCTGGCGTTGTCCGCCCGGTGCGGCAACAGGGATGGCATAGATGTGCTGGGTGATGTCGAAGTTTGCGTCGCGGACCCAGTTCGGGTGGTCAAGCCAACCGCCGGGCCATTGGAGTTTGCTGGTCAGGTAAGGTACTAAATGTAAGCGCTTGCTGATGAAGGTTTGCAGGGTGGCAACAAATTCGCTGTGCGTCACTTCGCTGGGCAGCGAGAGCAACTGTACGGAAGCAATACTCATAGGTGTCGTCGCAGTTTCGGCGTAAAGAAAACCAGCATCTGTTGCGCTTAATTTGGTCAAACTCATCTCCTTGAGGGGCGTTGATACGACGCCGAATGGCGTCTGTCCTGTATACACAAACAAAAATCGTGCCACCCGCCAATAACCGGTGAGTAGGGAATTTTGTTGCTAAAAAAGTAGGCAGAGCGGCCTTGTCAGCCGCCGGGCGCGCACTGTCACGGTGCGCCTGCCGCCATTGTGTGCATGGCGGGCATGATAGAATTGGAGTGTGACGTGTGCGTTACGTTAGAACGTCAACCTTGTGGCATCACAAATGTCAGTTCAAGGTGCGTCGCGAGGGGTCGGGGTAAATCAGTTGGCGCATGCCCTGTCGATGAAACAGATTGAAGTTGTCTTTCTCCTGGCCCAGGCGATCCGCTATGGCGTACAGGACGCTGGCGTTAAAGCCCAAGCCGATATGGCTGGAAACCACCTCTATGTTTTCTCGTTGAGGGCCATCTTCAATGAGTGAGCGTCGCCACGGCACAACCCCGTCTGCACGACTGTAGATGCTGGAGACGGGCAAGTTGTCAGACATATTCAACAACGCATTGCGGAGTACGCCGCGGGCTGTCGAGCTGGTCTGGATGGGGCGGGCGTTCATAGCCCGGGCGGCCTGCTGCATTGCCCTCGCCATAGCTGTGCCGTCAGAGCCATCGCGTCTGGCGGTGACTTTGGTGGGAACAATGGGGCTACCCAGGGTGATCACCTGGCGGATCGCGTACTCCGCCCGGTAGGCGACGGCCAGTGCGTGTACGCCGCCAAGACTCCAACCGACTAAGCTGACTCGTTGGCCGGTTTGCCGGTGGATCTGGAGCACCTGCTGCACCAGTGTCTCATAGCCACCCATTGCTGTTGCACCAAGATTGCGTTGTTGCTGCCACGGATGGGCCTGATAGCCCAGCTGTTGCAGAAACTGGCGCAGCAGCCAGGTAGAGTCGTCGTCCGCCATGAAGCCGGGGATCACCAGCACGGGGTGACCGTCGCCGCGAGGACTGAGTGCCAGAAATGGGGCGGCGGTGATCAGGGATGATACATCCAGCCCTGCGCGGGGCACTTCGGTGAGACCTAGCCAGGCATTGAGGGGCATATAACTCTACTCGCAATATCAGCTAACCGAGTTCTATTGTGGGGTGCTTTTTTTGCATTGCAACAATAATTTGTAATTAATCTGCAATTTGAAGTGTATGTATGTGTAAGGCGTTGATATAATTTATTGATTTATAAGAATAAAATAAGACTATTGAAAGAGATTTCTCATGTTGTGCTGCACAACGAAATGATCACCCAGCCTGACGCCAGAGGGCGCCATGGCGGTTTGTGCTGCAGTGCGGTATGGTCGCGTGTGCGGCAGCCGGTTGCTCCTGAAAACCGGTAAACTTGATGGGTAACACCCTGCGGTGATACCCCGGCCAAAGGACCAACAGTGCATAAGCTGAAAAAGTACCCAAACCGACGTCTCTACGACATGACGGACAGTCAGTACGTCACTGTGGATGATGTGCGCAAGCTGATCATTCAAGGTGAGAGTATTCATGTGATCGACAGCAAAAACGAAGCAGACATCACCCGCTCGGTATTGCTGCAGATTCTTGCTGAGCAGGAGCAGGACGGCACGGGGACGGTGCTGACCAATCGTACTATCGAGCAGCTGATTCGCTTCTATGGCGACCGGTTCGGCCGTGTTGCCAGCCGCTACATTGAAGAGGCTATTCAGGCGTTTATGGAGCATCAGGACATGTACCGGACGCGGATCCGCCAGCTGAATGCGCTCAATCCGTTAAATGTCATGAGACAGGCATTCGAAGCGGGATTTGCGCCGCGAGAAGCGCGACCGGGTGAAGGGGAAGATACCCCGCCAGCGCCGGATGCACCTGAAGGCAAAGACAGCAAACAGCCTTGAGCGCTGAAACAGCCTTGAGCGGTTAAACAGCCTTGAGCGCTAAAACAGCCTTGAGCGGTTAACAGCCTTGAGCGCTGAAACAGCCCTCAGCGCAGCCAGCACAGGAGGATCAACATGGGAGGTGTGACGCTCACCGGATTGCAGGACAAAGTCGCTGTTGTGACCGGCGCCGGGCGTATGCGCAGCATCGGACGTCCCATTGCGGTGGCTCTGGCGCAGGCGGGTTGCCGCGTGGTGTTGACAGGTACCGGCCGCGATCCGTCGGACTATCCAGAAGATGAAAAAGCACAAGGCTGGCAAGACATAACATCGGTTGCGGCAGAAGTTGAAGCAGTGGGAAGCACTGCTTTGCAACTGGTCAGCAACGTTGCTGATCCTGAAGCTGTTGCAGCGTTGGCCGAGCAGACGTTGACAGAATTCGGCCGGGTAGATTTTGTGATCAACAATGCCGGAGCTGCCCGGGGCACTGATCGAGTGCCGGTCATCGACCTTGATCCGCGCGATTGGCACAAAGTCATGGACGTCAATCTGCACGGCACCTTTTACATGAGTCAGGTCTTTGGCCGGGTGCTCAAATCTCAGAACGAAGGTGGGGCCATTATCAACATCTCGTCCATTGCGGGAAAAATGTTACCACCCAATACGGCCGCATACGCCGCCAGTAAGGCCGGTATCCAGGCGCTCTCGGCGTCCATGTCAAGAGAAATGGGACGCTACAATGTACGCGTCAATACCATCTGCCCCGGCATCATTGACACCTACCGCATGGATGACGTCGGGCGTGGGGAAGCTTGGCAGAACATGCTCAAAATGATTCCTTTGGGGCGGCCGGGTACAGGTGATGATATTGCCAACATGGTGGTCTACCTCTGCAGCGAGCAGGGCAGCTGGATCACCGGACAGGCTTACAACGTGGATGGTGGCACAGTCGTTCAACATTGAACGCTTAGGCATGATACCCTGCCAGGCTTATGACCAGGCGCTATGGGGAGGGCGCGGTGTCAGGAGCAGACAACAGCAAAGCAAAAGCGACAGCACAAAGCACAACTAAACGCCTGACAGACAAAGTCGCGGTAGTTACGGGCGGTGCCAGTGGTATGGGTCGTTCGACGGTCTTACGTTTTCTTCAGGAAGGCGCCTGTGTGGTTGTGGCGGATTACAATGCCAGCACCGCCCAGGCAGTCATGGCCGAGGCCCAGTCGATGGGCTATGCAGAGCAAGTAAAGTTTATCCAGACCGACGTTGCGCGCGAAGCGGACGTCGCCGCCATGCTGGAGTGTGCGCTGGACAATTTTGCGCATCTGGATGTGGTCTTTAATAACGCCGGAGTGGGTGGCGCCATTGGTCCTTTGACTGAGACCACCGTTGAAGATTGGGACTATACGATGGATGTGCTGGCGAAAGGCGTCTTCCTGGGTATTAAACACGCGGCCCGGATCATGCAGACACGAGGGCGTGGTGGCTCGATTATTAACACTGCTTCCATTGCCGGCCTCAGCGGTGATGCCGGCCCGCTGGTTTACTCAGCTGCCAAGGCGGCAGTGATCAGCTTATCCAAGTCTGCCGCGGTGGAACTGGCCAGAGACAAAATACGTGTAAATGCCATCTGTCCCGGATTTATTGCGACGCCGCTGGCGGGCGGCGAACAGGTCGAACGAACGCAGGAGCGCTTCATGCACGCGCAGCCCTGGCCGGAATACGGCGATGGCGACCACATTGCCGGTACCGCTCTGTTTCTGGCGAGTGATGATGCGCGTTTTGTGACGGGTGAGGCGATTGTCGTGGATGGTGGTCTTACCGCTGCAGGTCCCGAGTTGTCGAAACGCTTTCCCCGAGGTTCGGCCCGTGATTCAAAAGTCAGCGGGGTCACCAAAGGCTCAACAGGTGAGGCGCCGGCGATCCGACGTCTGGACGAATAGTTGAGCTCGCCAGCAGTTTCCCTGGCAGGTACACCTGCTGCAGCACCCCTGGGTTATTTCAGCTGGACTTTTGGCCAGGGTGCACGAGATCCCTACTACATCATGGTAGTGATCTATATCTTTTATCCCTACTTCAGTAATACAGTGGTGGGTGATCCTGTCCGTGGACAGGCGCTTATTGGGTACCTGACTGCTGCGGCCGGTTTTATCCTGGCCGCCACCGCACCGTTTCTGGGTGCAATCGCCGACAAAGATGGGCGGCGTAAGCCCTGGGTACTGGGTACCGTGCTGATAATGGTGGTGGGCGCAATGCTGCTGTGGTTTGTTAAGCCCGCCGGAGGCGGGTTAGGCATACCGCTGGCGTTGGCGCTGCTGTTGGTGATCAAGGTCGCCTTTACGACGTCAGAAGTTTTTCACAATGCCATGTTGCCCTCCATTGCACCCGTCAACCGGATTGGTGTCATTTCAGGCCTGGCCTTCTCGCTGGGCAACGTCGGTGGCCTGTTGCTCATGCTGTTTGTGTTGTTTGCCTTTGCCATGCCAGGCACGCTGGACTGGGGTTTTTTGCCGGACGCGCCACTCTTCGGGCTGGATCAGGCATCCCACGAGCACAACCGGATTGTTGGGCCCATTGCGGGTGTATGGATGCTGTTGATGACGCTACCGGTGTTGTTGTTCACCCCGGATGGCCGCGCGTCCAGCCAACCTATGTGGCGGCTGGCTAAGCAAGGTGTTGCTGATGTCATACAGACCGTACGGCAGGTACGGCACTATTCCAATATCGGCTTGTACCTGGTTGCCAGGATGTTTTTTATCGATGGTATGGTCGGTGTAATGACCTTTGGTGGCGTATACGCCTCGGGTACTTTTGGCTGGGATACCACCACGCTGCTCATCTTTGGTTTGTGTACCAGTGGTTCAGCGATGCTGGGTGCTTATATTGGTGGGCGTCTGGATGATCGGGTGGGCTCCATTCGAGCGCTGCAGATTGCCATAGGGGTGAGTTCGGCGGTGCTGCTGATTCTGGTCTCTGTCCAGCCAGACACTATCCTGTATGTTGTATCGGTTGGGACAGCCCCTGTGTGGGATTCGCCCTACTTCAGCACGTTGCCTGAGCTGTTCTATCTGGCCACGAACCAGGTGTTTGCGATGTTCTTTGTCACCGGGTTGTCCGCGTCCCGCACGCTGATGGCAAAAATTTCACCGCCCGAAATGGCGACCCAGTTTTTTGGTTTGTTTGCGCTGTCCGGGACTGTGACTGCTTTTCTGGCACCGCTGCTCGTCGCCACCACAACCGAATGGTTTGATTCGCAGCGCGCAGGTTTTGCCTCGCTGGCATCGCTAATGATCATTGGTGCGGTGATGTTGCTGCGCGTTCGCGAAGAACAGGCGACAGTTGCGCGCAGCGGCTGAAGCGATGCTTTACGCGGCGCTCACGTCTGTCTGGCTTTTGCGGCGGTCTCTGCGGCGATGGCGTCGGTCATGTTCAGTCCACACACGACCGGGTAAGCCATGGTCTGTGTCGCGGCGCATGTCCTGGCGGCGATCTTCGTAGTGCTTGTAACGGCAGCGACACTGATTGGGGTGGGTGCAGCCGCCCAGAGGGAGAATGGGTGCGTAAGCGGCGAGAAACTTCTCGTTCTTAATGCGCTTGGAAGCTGCACAACCATTCCCACGACTGGATACAGAAACCGCCCGATAAGGATGGCGTGCTGACGTGGGTATATTGCGATTGGCTGAGCGGGTCGCGGATTTTTTACCTTTGGATGCCTTGCGGCTGTTTTTCTGCTGCTGACGCGCGGAAGCCTGGCCGCGCCCCGACCCGTCTTTGGCGGACGGTCTTGCAGACGCGCCGCTGGCGTTTTTTCGGGAAAATAGACTGGTTACCCAATTAAATAGCATCGTGTCCCTGACATTCCTTACTGGTTTCGCCTGTGTTCCCTGAACCCACTTAGTCGGATGCCAATTCCACTTTCGTTTGCCGCTGCCGGGAGATTTATCCTTAAATCAACCACAGGTCGATAAGCTTGGTGGATTGTACTGCCCTGGCTTTGAGCCAGGCATCGAGCCTAATACTGCTGGACCGGTTATTCTTATCTGAGTTGGCGATGTCTTTTATTCGTTCTCTGTTTGTTGTCTCTTAAGTCTTTATTCTGATTTTCAGTCAATAATATTGTCTATATTGTCGGTAAATGCGACCACCAGTACTTTCTGAGTACCTATTTGCCCTTTATACGCCTTTTGTGCGCGAGATTCTCGGTTTCTTGGTGCTCAAATCCGCGCTTTTTACCTGAATCGTCTGCTTTTTGCAGATTTTTAACATTCTTGCGGACTTACGTGGCAAGCATATGAAAGGCAATCAGATTGCGCAATAGTTTGTCCATACTAACGCGCCGTTGCGTATGCGGATATGCGTAGTTTCCCCTGGTTGCGAAATAACGATTTAAACCCGGAAACAGAGTGTTGTCTGTCAACATGGTGACAGAACAGAACTCGGGTTGCAGGGGTTATGGCTGGACCCACTCCACTATGTCGCTGGCCTGCCAGCCGTAACGTACCGCGCGAGCCTCCACCCGCACACCGGACAGGGGGCGATCAATCGGGTCCGTGTACAACTGCCACGTATCATCCCCCGCGTTTCGATAACCGATGGATACGCCGTCCGGATGGGACATAATGAGTTGCCCTTGATGCTGAGTGATGGTGGGAGGGTCTGTCATGGGTATTTCGCCGGCCTCGAGCAGGCTGCGGCGCATCAGTGACTCGGGTATCGCACCGCTGTCACCGGTTTGCTGCAGAAATTGATCCAACTGCTTCGCCAGGCGGGCTCTATGTCTGGCGTCTGATGGGTTAGATGACTCAGCTAGATTGTTCAACTCATACGGGTCGTTGTGCAGATCGTACAGCTGCTCTTTACCTGGCGGCAAAAACCAACGGCTGGCTGCCTCGTTCAGTTCACCTTGCTCGTGCAGTGTGCGCATGGCGCGCACCATATCCAGATTGTCACGGAACGCCAGCGGATGTCCGCCTGCGACATCTGGGTGCCAGCTACGGATGTATTTATACCTGCCGTCAAATACCATACGCTGCCGATCAGTGACTTCGTCGATACGGTCTCTCGATGCGTACACATAAGCACGTTGGCTGTGTAGCAGGGATGTGCCGTGCAGGTAGTCGGGTAGTGGAGCCTGAGCCAATTCCAGAATCGTCGGTGCAAGATCGACAAAAGACACGAGGCGAGAGTCAACTGACCTGGATTTCGACGTGTACCCGGTGGGGATACTGAGCAGCAGAGGCACGTGCACGCCACTGTGCAAAAGCTCGCGTTTGGCCCGCGGCAAACCATCACCATGGTCGGTGGTCCAGATCACCACAGTATTGTCCATCAAGCCATCTGCAGCCAGCGCCATTAGAATCTGCCCCACGCGCTTGTCCATCTGATGAATGTTGTCGTAGTGGCGAGCCAGATCCGCGCGTACCGCTGGAATGTCGGGATAGTAAGGCGGAACCTTCACATCAGCCGGTGGGGTGACCGTTGCCGCAATCAGGTTGGCTTGTTGACGCATGTTCCGCATTGCCTGATGGATTTTGCTGTGCGGCGGGCCACCGGAGCGCATGACGCCACTCTCGTGAGTTTCAAGAAAGTTGATCAGGCCAAAAAATGGTTGCTCCGGATTTTTGCGCAGACGCCACCCCGTATCGGTTGCATTATCACGGTCCCAAATCGTAAAGGGTCCGCTGCCGGCGCTGACGCCACTGAACTGATAATCGAGCTTACGATCGGTAAATGTGTAATACCCCTGTTGTCTGAGCAATTCGGGAAAGGCGCGTAAAGCTGCGGGTGGCAGTGCCAGATAAGGGCCCAGTGGACCTGTGGAAGTACGCATGTGCTGGGCGGCAAAACTGATCTGGTGTTGGCCGGTGAGTAAAGCGGCTCTGCTTGGCGCGCAAACCCCCGCGGTGGTGAACACATTGGTAAAACGCACCGAGCTTTGCGCTAGATTATCCAGATTGGGAGTACGCGCCACGTTATCGCCATAGGCGCCCAGGCGCTGACTCATGTCTTCAGCCATCAGCAACAGGATGTTGGGTGGCTGGGTTTGCGCCAACGGCGGAATCAGCATCGGCACAAGCAGCAGATACAACGCGGTCAGCCGGCTAGTCAAGCTTCGCATGTTTCCTCGTGGTCGGATTGTGGTCGGATTGTGGTCGGGTTACAGGTACATGACGGTGAGTACCCACGATAACGTCAACCACATGAGAATGGTCAGCGGCACACCAACTTTGACGAACTCAATGAAGGAGTAGTTACCCGCGCTCATGACCAGCAGGTTGGTGGTATATGCCATGGGTGTGGCGTAACTCATATTGGCGCCAAACAGAACTGCCAGAACAAAAGGCTCAGCAGGTAACTGCAAAGCGTCTGCGATACCGATGGCAATCGGTGTGCCAATCACTGCGGCTGCGTTATTGCTGACAATATTGGTGAGGATCGCCAGCAGTAACATCAGCGCGGACAGCACCACCATGGGGCTGGCCCCGGCTGTGAAGTACAGGAATACTTCAGTCAAATACAGGGTGGCGCCAGTCACCTGCAGCGCCAGACCCAGGGCCAGGCTGGCGGCCACCACAAAATAGACCGAGGGACTGATCGCCCGAATTGCCGCACCCAGCCCCAGGCATCTGGTCAATAGCATCAGTGCGGCCCCGGCTGATGCCGCAATGGCAATGGGCATGATGCCGGTGGCGGCAATTAGAATGACGCTGCTGAGAATCGCCAGCGCCAGGTTGGCTTTTTCTGAGCTGGGCAATTCAATACTGCTGTCCAGCACCAGAAATTCCGTGGAGCTTTTGATCCGCTTTATCTGGTCTTTTGCGCCCTGGACCAGGAGCACATCACCGGGTTGCAGGATTACCTCGTGGATCTCTTCTTTCGCCCGCCAGATATCTTTGCCTGCCCGATGCAGCGCCAGCACGGCCAGTTGATAACGGTTGATAAATCGAGCGTACGACAGGTTAGCGCGATCCAGACTGGAACCTTGCACAACCGCTATTTCCGCCAGGGTCTGGTTTTCTGCTGACAGCGGATGTTCTTCGTCGATGGCTGACGGGCTGGGGTCACCTGAATACAACACTGCGCGCAGGGTTTCTTCGTAAGCTTTGAGGTTTTGTGGGGTATCACGGGTGCGCAGGCGGTCGCCGACTCGCAGCAACACATCCGGCAGTGGCATCACGACCGTTTCGCCACGGCGAATCCGCACCACCTGCATATCACCACCGGTCAGTGCGATGGCGTCGGCCAGTGTTTTGCCCACAACCGGGGAATTGGCCTCAAGCTGCAACCTTGCCTCAAACAGCCGCGGGGAAGGATCAGACAACTTGGACTCGCGGCCTGGAAGCAAGCGCGGGGCCACCAGCCACAAATAGATAATGGCTACCGCTGCCGCGATGCTGGCGGGCAGGACGAAGTCGAACAGACCAAATTTCTCCATCCCCAAGTCTGCCGCCACGCTGACGACCAGCAGGTTGGTCGATGTGCCGATGGTGGTAGCCATGCCGCCTACCAGCGTGGCAAAACCCATGGGCATCAAGATACCGGAGGGAGAGATGTTCTCGCGCAGACAGACGCTGATGAGGATGGGCAGCAACAGCACCACAATCGGGGTGTTGTTGACAAAAGCGGACAACAGTGCACCCACTATCAGGGTAGCCAGCATGGATAGAAATGGCGCCTGGCCCCACAGGCTGCCGAGCAGGCGACCCACCGGCTCCAGAGCACCTGTACGCACCAGTCCCTGTCCCAGAACCATCAGCGCGCATACGGCAATGAGTGCTTCGTGGGCTAAACCGTAGAACAGGGTGGTGGGCTCAAAGTCTGTAAAAGGGAAGAGCGAGAAGAACACAGCCAGGCCCATCAGCAGCGCCATGGAGGTAATCTCCAGCAACCACTTGTCTTTGCTAAACACATACAAGGCGAAGACCGTTGTAATCAGCATGACCGCGGCATGCAGATTCGGCAGATCAGGAAAATTACTCATCAGCGTGATGGGCGTCGATAATGGCCTGCAGGCGGTTTATCTGATGTTGATAGCGTTTGATCGTGTGCATGTGGCCCGTTTCGTCCTCGCTGCGTAGTTTTTTTATTTCTTCTTCCAGTTTCACCAACTGTTCAACAAACCGGCTGATGCGCCCGGCGCGTTCTGACTTGTCAAACATGGCGCGCTCTGCCTTGCCATTGTCGACGTTGGCTTCGTCGGGGAACACCCGGGCCGGGATCATCTGTTGGTCCGGGGTCTGTGGCCGCTGACTCATGACGGAGGGTGTCATGATTTCCACACCGTCACCGTGCAACACGTCAAGTACTGCGCCACGCAAACTGCTGCGCGCGCTGATGGCGGTGCTGCCGTCTTCGAGCAGTCCGCTGACCCTGTATTTGACCGCAAAGTCGCCCAGTTCGAGGATCAACACAAACGGATCAACCAGATCTGCTTTAGCCGCGGCCTGCAGCAGCAGTTCGCGCACCCGCCGTCGATGTACATCGTAGCCCAGGGAAAGTTCTGCAGAAATCAGCGTACCTTGCTGGTCCACCACTTGCACCGGATTCGTGATAATAAACAGATTTGGGAGGTGGATCAGATCGCGATCTTCACTTTGTATTTCTGTGTGCAACAGCGCTTTTTCTTTAACGCCTCCGAAGTACTCACCCACACGGATATAGTCGCCCTCTTTGAAGCTGTTGGTCGATTTCAGCATGAGCCCTGCCATCGCATTGCTGACAAAGGTGGTGGACGACAGACCGATCAGGGTGGTCAGCAGCAGTGCCATAATCTGGAAAATCAGGGTGCGGTCTTCGAGCGGCAGAGAGCCTACAAAGACAAAGGCGACAACAATCCACAGGGCAATAAAGAACAGCTGACGATACAAACCCAGGGTGGGGCGGTTGGCGAGAGCTTTGCCCAGGAACCACGACGCCACAATCGCCATGATGATGGTGGCCAGCGGGGGGATGAGCCAATGTGCGCTGCTGGAGAAAATGTCTTCCATGTTGTCATTGTACTGTTTATTCTCAAAACCGGGCTTGTTTTTGTCAGTGCACATGAAAATGCGCGCGAAATCTCCATGTGCAAAAAGCCCATGCGCAAAAAAGCCCCATGCGCAAAAACGCAAAAGCTACTAAAATGCTTGTATGAGTGCTAAATTGCGCGCGCAACAAAAACATCACGAACCAGAAGATATGAATCTCTTGCTTCAGACTGAAATTTTGCACACCGCAACGACAACGACCGACACTACCGGGGGTTGGTGAGTCGTCGCGCGCAGGCAATAAGCAGGTAAGCGGCGGCTCTCACGGCACCGCTTCCCACGAAGACCCCGGGAGGCACTGCCACCGGGGTTTTTTTTTAGATCAGGAAAACACGCATGACACAATTTGAACACGATGGTGACGAGCAGGCTCAAGACGAGCTGTATAAAGTGCGGCACAGCCTCGCCCACGTCATGGCGCAGGCGGTCCTTGAGATGCGTCCCGGCAGCACCCTCGGCTTTGGACCGCCCATCAGCGACGGCTTTTATTACGACTTCATCCTCAGTGAACCGCTGACGGATGAAGACTTTCCTGAGTTGACCCGGCGGATGAAGAAGATCATTAAGCGGGGGCAGCGTTTTGATCATGAGGAACTCAGTGCTGACGACGCGTTGGCTCGCATTGCGGAAATGGGTGAACCGTACAAAGCGGAATACGGCGCTGAACTGATTGAAAAACACGGCCTGGAATCACTGTCGTTTTATCGCAATGGCCCCTTTCTGGACATGTGTGAGGGGCCACATGTCCATACCACCAAGGATATCCCGCGGGATGGATTTAAGCTGCGTTCGGTGGCCGGGGCGTATTGGCGGGGTAACTCCGACAACGTCATGATGACCAGAATCTACGCGTGGGCGTTTCTCGATGCGCAAACGTTAGACGCGCATGTCACCGCATACGAAGAGGCCCAGGCGCGCGACCACAAAAAACTGGGTCGCGAGTTGGGCATTTTTGCGATTGACAACGATATTGGTAAGGGGTTGCCGCTCTGGCTCCCCAACGGTACTGTCATCCGTGATGAACTGGAAACCCTGGCCAAAGAATTGGAGTTTAAGGCAGGATTTAAACGGGTCGCTACGCCACATCTGGCCAAAGAGAATCTGTATCACACCACTGGGCATCTGCCGTACTATGCCGATGATATGTACCCCTCGATGGAATTGTTTGAATCCGTTGAGGACGCGGGCGATGGCGACGGCCACGCGGCTTCTGAGCAGCGCGTGAAGGAGGCTTACCGGCTGCGCCCCATGAACTGTCCACATCACCACAAGGTTTTTGCAGCCGAGCCACGCAGCTACCGCGATTTGCCTTTGCGCCTGGCTGAATATGGCCAGGTCTATCGCTTTGAGGATTCCGGTGCGGTCGGCGGGTTGGT
>JBCCUW010000045.1:0-15091 GCA_039196385.1 Pseudomonadota bacterium | reverse complement strand
TGTCAGCGTTGCACCCATTGCCGGGTCGCTTTTGATCACCGTCATGGTCGCGGCACTGTGTGCCGTGCTCGCAACTGCGAACAGCCAAAGTGCCAGTACTATGCTGACATGAGGTTTCATCTTCATATTTCTACTTCCACGCTTAATACTCTTGCGCGCTTCGACGAGGCAATGTTGGAAATCCCTGATGGCAGTCAGGGTCGGTTTTAGGTGACGGTGAAACGCGGTGGCGCGCGGGAGAAATAGCCGGGGTTTGCTGATGAGGTGAACAGGGAGAGTACCGTTGGCGGATTAGCCAAAGGCGGGGTTGCATCTGCACCTTCGAGGCCTGGCGGCTGCTGGTCGATGTCTGCGTATAAGCCCGATAGGTCACATTGCGCAAACGATGCGTCGCTGTCATGGGCATGATGATGGGCGTGGCCGAACAGCGCGTGCATGACTTCGGCGGGCATGCCATCCGGACACCACTTCAGATACCAGCCATCGCTGACGCTGGCAGGCATAAAGCCTGGCGGCACAAAAATGTGCAGCGAAAGGCTTAAAGCAACGAATATGGACAACGTACGTGGTTTCATCAGCACAAAGTACACTAACGATATCTGGCCCAATGTCGAGAATTATTCAGCGCAGGCGACGCGCAAGTCAGGAGCCGGGCACTCTCATCCCCGGGTGTTTTTCGCTCATGGTGTTTGTGTCAAGTTGACTTTCCACGTGTTTAACAAAGGGCGGATAAAACAGCGCGTTAGCCGATTCCCACCAAGCTCTGCCGTTTTGCGTGTTGATGACGGCGAGCAGTGACAATTCGGGTCCTTCAACAAATGCTCTGTCAATAGAGCCCAGTTCACTCTGCACAAAAGTTGATTCCAGGCGGCGAAAATTGGCCATATACATCGCTTGCATTTTGATCACTTCGGCAGGGCTTAGCGAATCAGGTTCGTTCAGGCTTTTGGCATAGATGGACGCCATGTCGGGTGTCATCAACACGGGTTGCACATTCTGGATCAGTTCGGAGCTGATGGACTGGAATGTTGAGGCTTTCAGTGCGCGGGTATTCTGGCGAACCTGTATCGCGAGGTAGATGAGCGTCAAAATGGTGGCCAACGCTGCGATAAGTTCTCCCAAACTTCCCAGATCCTGGATACTCATGAATTGCCCATCCCGAAATTGATTTGATAGTCAAACGTGCCCGAATCGCCCATAAAAAACGCCTGCACATGGCAGGCGTTCAAAGGTTCAGCTGACATGCTGTCAGCCAGGGTACTATTCTTCGGGGATCAGGCCCATAAGCTGTGCGGGTGTGAGCGACAGCGAGTCCACGACACTGTTGAAAAAGTCGATCTCCCGGGTGCTCACCCGACCATCTGCGTTGATGACTTCCGCCAGCGCCTGAGCGATATGCAGCCGGTCATCAGGCCCCAGCTTCTTGGCTGAACTGCTGAGGTATTTGTCCAGTGGGGCGCGTTCGTAGATTGACGAATGAGCAGCAACGCGCACGTCCGCGGCCGGGAAATCTTCGCCGGTGTGGGCGTGGAGTACTTCGCGTACTTTTTCGACTTCAATCTGTTTGATGTTGGTATCAGCCGCGGTGGCTCGGGCCAGGGTCATCAGCATGACCTCTTTGGCCAGCTGCGCCTGTTCTTCAGGGCTGGGATCTGATCCGCCGAAAATCTTCAGCACGCCAGCCAAACTCGCAATACTCATACGCCTCTTCCATTATGGTTTTGTAGTGGGCCTATTCTTTCGCGATGGGGGTAATGAGTCAATGTGAGATCTTTGCCACGTCGTTGTCCAGACTTTGACTGTCCGGCCGGCTGAAGGTGCCATTCACGGACAGCGCTACCTCGTCCGGGGCCATATTGGGCAGCGCGTTCATCCCATAGTCTGCCCGGCTGAACGCGCCGGTGGCGACAAAGTTGAATGACTCTGGCGGGTTGCGCAGGTCTGGAAAACCGTCCGGAAAAGACACGGTCAGCACCAGCGGTTGCACAATCTCTTTGATCTCCAAGGTACCGGTGACTTGCAGGCTGGTTATGATGTCGTCGCTCTCAACGGCTACAACGCCGGTGGTGGCAAAACGCGCCAGCGGGTGGTCCTTGCTGGCAAACCATTCTTTGCCTTTAAGCATTCTTTCAATCAGCGGATTGCGCACATTGACGCTTGCCGTCGCCAGGGTCACCTCAAGCTGCGCATAGTCGTAGCGGGGTTGGGTAAAACTCAGCTGGGCATCCGCTGCGCGGAAGTTGCCGCGGGTCTGTCCCACTTCAAAGCGAACCTCCGTGGCCTCGGTGACGAGCGCATAGCGCAGATCGGCCTCTGCGAAACTCTCTTCCGCCAGGCGTTGTTCCAGCGCAGTCATGTTTGTACAGCCGTGCATTAACAGCACGGCAAATATTGGCAGCATCAGATGGCGGGCGGCCAGGGCCTGTCGCTTGAAGATATGTTGCATCAGAGTGTGCATGACCAGGCGTTGAGTAAATCCAGTTATGCAGTGTACCCTCAAATCATGAACAAAAACCGAACGAACCAGGGTTAACTGAGTCATACTGGTGTATGTGGTTAAACAACTGGACACGTAAACTGGTGCTCTCTTTTCTACTGTTGGTGGGTGTTGGCAGCATCTCCACATGGGCGCTGTCGAGGGCCTTAACGCCGCAGGCGGTGGGCGAGGCGCGTGCGCCGGATCCGGCTGAGTACAGTGGCGCGGTGGTCCAGGTTTATGGCGCAGACGTGTGGGGCGTGCGCGGACATTTTGCTATTCACACCTGGGTGGCTACCAAGGCGAGGGGCGAGTCCACGTATCGTATTTATCAGGTGATCGGCTGGAAGTTACGCCGCAGTGGCACTGCCGTCAGTATTACCGAAGGCATGCCGGACAAACCGTGGTTCCGTTCACCGCCGATCCTCCTGCATCAGGTGTTGGGGGAAGCTGCAGAAGAACTGATCGAACCGATTCACGCGGCGGCGCTGAGTTATCCCTATGCGCGTGAATACACCATGTGGCCGGGTCCCAATAGCAATTCGTTTACCGCCTGGATTGGTCTGGAGGTGCCGCAGATGGCGTTGCAGCTGCCGGCCAAGGCGATTGGCGAAGGGTGGATGCACGCCAATTATCGAAACTGACGCCGGTCCTCTTCGGTTAAGATGCCGGTCCGCTTCAGTTAAACAAATCGTCCAGCTTTTGCCGGGCTTCGTCTTCTTTGCTTAAGGTTGGCGCCGGTTGCTCTTCATGTTCGGCCGCGGTGTCCGCTGCGTCTTCAGCGTTGGACTTGTCCTCATGGTCATCCGCTGTGCCGAACAGGTTGTCCAGGTTAGTTTTAGCGGCTTCGCTGCGATCGCGGGTCTGCGTTTTGAAAGCGCCTGCCTGGGGGGCAAAAAAATCACAGAAGTTGGCGTTTTCTTTCTGCAAAGGTGGGTCTGCTCGATCTTCAAAACACTGCATATTGCGCTTTGGATCAAAGTGCCGGCACAGACGACAACAGTGTAGTTCGTTGAAGCAATGACTGCAGGTGGCGTGCCGGCTGATCGGGCGGGGAATATCCTGCAGGCTTTCGCCGCAGTTCCAGCACACCAGTTCGGTCACAACTGCACCTCGTCCTCCGCCCAGGCGCGTATAAGGTGGTGAGCAATGGCAAGCTGACCAGGTACCTGCAGGTCCGCATTGGTTTCGCGAATGGCCGCCAGCACCTCATCGCGACCGAACCAGGCGACATCGGCCATTTCAACCTCGTCCATGTTGATCTGCTGAGTTTCGGCGATGCCGTGGCAGCCGATCATGAGCTGGGAGGGAAACGGCCAGGGCTGGGAGGAGTGGTACTGCACGTGACCCACCTGGATACCGGCCTCTTCCCAGACCTCCCTGCGAACCGCTTCTTCCAGGGACTCTCCCTGGTCAAGAAAACCGGCCAGCGCAGTATAGAAGCTCGTCTTGGCGAAGCGTCCCTGAGGTTTGCCCAGCAGACAGCGGTCACCGCCGGGTTTGTCCACAATCAGCATGATGGCGACCGGATCGGTGCGTGGAAACGTGTGTTTGTCGCACTGATGACAACGTCGGATCTGACCACCTCTTTGTGCCTCGGTGGCATTGCCGCATTGGGCGCAGAAAGGATTGCGCTGATGCCAGTCCAGCTGCGCCCGTGCCTGGGCCAAAATCCCGGTTTCCGCGACGGGTAACAGGCTGGCGAGAATACGGCAGTCGACAAAGTCAGCGCTGGCGTAATTGGCGTCCGGGGTCAGCGCGGCGGCAAAGTGGGGCCGGTTGTTGTGGATGCCGAGAAAGATGATCTGTTGGCAATCCGTGGTGTTCAGGCCACCCTGGGGCACCCAGTCCAGGGCTTGATTGGCTGCGTCCCCATCTTCGCTTTTGCTGGTGACGCCGACACGAAGGTTTTTAAAGGGCAGGAACACGGCCTCGGCGTCAGCCTGCAGGCTGGCCAGGGTGGCTTCATCACGACGCAGGGCTTCGCCGCGATCAAGAGGGTTGCCGGCGAAAGTGTGTACGAAGTTGGACAAAGCTTGGTCAGGCACTGGTATTTCAGCAGGGGAAACTGCAACTCGAATTGAATGCGGCGCAGTTTATCACTGTCCTGCATGTTTTGCGGGCGCAACCAGGGCGGTACTCACGCACCGCACTCGCGAAGGCACTAGTCCGCCAGCTCTGCCACTGCCTGCCAATAAGTCTCCAGCGCTTTGATATGCGCCTGAGGAGTTTGCAGGCCGTCACCCATGCCGCGCAGCGCCATCGCGCGCATGGAAATAAAATCTGCGCCTTCAGCCTGCCATACCTGCGCCTCGTTGTACCAGGCATCAGCGCCGGATTGATAATTAACCAGGGCTTCCAAACCAAACTCTGCTGTCGTGCGGCCCGCCTGCGCCAGTTCCTGGCGGACCAGTTCCAGGGCCTGTAGATTCTGCTCCTGGCTGCTGCCAAAGATAAAGCCGTCGCCAATCTGTGCCGCACGGCGGAAGGCAACCGGGGCGAAGCCGCCAAACCAGACTGGAATATCCCGTTTGGGTAACGGTTTGAGCCCGGCGCGATCGATCTTGTGATAAGCGCCACTGAACTCAACCACCGGCTCGCGCCAGAGCTTGCGCATTACCTCAATCTGCTCAGCGTAACGTTGTCCGCGGCTGGCGAAGTCTTCGTTGAGGCTATCGTACTCAACGTAGTTCCAGCCCGTCCCCACGCCCAGGCGCAGGCGCCCGGACGAGAGAATATCCACCTGGGCTGCCTGTTTGGCGACCAGTACGGTCTGCCGCTGCGGCAGAATCAGAATGCCGGTTGCCAGCCCCACTCGCTCGGTGCAGGAGGCCAGGTAACCGAACAGCACAAATGGTTCGTGAAAAGCGTCGTTTTCTGTGTAGGGGCCCCACAGCGCAGGCTCGCGATTGGCGTGTACAGCACCCAGCACATGGTCGTAGGCCAGTATATGGGAGTATCCCAGGCCTTCAGCGGCTTGTGCCCAGTCGCGGATCACGATGGGGTCGTCACCAATTTCCTGGTGTGGGAATACTGCGCCAATCTGCATGGTTCCTCCGGCTGAATCGTTCTGACAATCACTGTTACATGTTCTAATTTTCGCTGCAAGCGACTACAGTAGGGTCGACGTAGACGCAACACGGATGAGACTGCTTGAATGGAGTTTTACCCTAACTTCCCTGCGGGTCATGGCATTGCGCCGGATCAGTGGGCGCAGGAGAAAGAAGCGGAAGGCTGGCAAGGTATCTGTGCCAGCGATCACCTGTGGGTGGGTGAAACGCGTTATCCGCACGTTTTTGTTGCGGCCACCCGGATGGCCTGCGCCACTCAGCGCATTCGACTGACCACGTCGTTCTGCAACAATCTGTTCCGCTCACCGGTCGAATTTGCCCAGGCGGCGCTGGCTTTGCAGGACGCGGCGGGTGGCCGTTTTGAAGCGGGGCTGGGTGCGGGTTGGTTGGCGGATGAAATGCTTGCGATGGGTAAGCCTTATCCCGATGGTCCTGAGCGTGTATCAATGTATGTTGAAGCGCTGCAGATCGTGCGCGAGTTGCTGCACTCTGGTCAGTGCCAGTTTCAAGGGAATTACTATCAGGTCGACATCAGTGGTGCACAGCGCTTAGCAGGGACGGACTACGCGCCGCCGCCACTGATCGCCTCCGCAGGCGGTCCACGGGCGCTGCGTGAAGTGACGCCGCTGGTTGATCGCGTGGAAATAAAGGCCAGCGCCCGGGCCACCCGGGTTGGGCATCTGGACTTTGGCATTCTCGCCACGGTGACCCGCGACGAAGTGCTGGCCAATGTTGAGCGTGTGCGGGCGCAGCGCGGAGATATTCCCATCGGCATCTTCCTGCTGGTCGGGGCAGGTGACGAACCGATTGTGCAAGGCACCAGAGCCAGCCTGGGTGATGGTTATCTGGCGAACTTTTTTGGTCCACCAGCCGCAGTGGCGCAATCACTGCTGGAACTGGCGGACATGGGTATAGACCGGGTACAACTGACCGAGCTTACGCCGGGTTCAGTCAGCCGGCTGGCGCCGGATCTGTTAAACTGAGCGCCATGTTAATAAACGGAAAATACGACTGGAACGGATCGACACAGTGAGTGCTCCAACCAAAAGAAAATATGAATCGGCACGGCAGCTGGCTCGCCAGGCCGGCATTTTAGAATCCACTCGCGCCATGCTCGCGGAAGTGGGCTACAGCTCAACCACGATCCGGGGGCTGGCGGATCGCGCTGGGGTGGCGCCCGGTACGCTCTACAACTTGTACAACAGTAAGGATGAGTTGGTTCTGGCCGCCGTGGAAGATCTGCTTGTTGATATTGGCTTGCGCGCCAATGCCACCTCGGGCGCCGGTCTCGAGCGAATTCTCAGTCTGGCGGATAACGTGGCCACGGTGGTGGTGGAAAATCCACAATATGCGGAAGCCATGGCCCGCGCGTTGTTTCGCGTTGAGGCGGACGATCCCTTAAGTGGATTGTTGTATGCACGCAGCCTGGACTTTTTTGCCGATCACGTCGAGCGTGGCATAACCCAGGGTGAATTTCTGCCCGGAACCAAGGCTCATGTGATCGCCAAACACCTGGTCGCACAAGGCTGGGGTATCATGCTGGCCTGGATTATGGGCACGATCACACTGGATGACCTGTACGCCGAGTACATGCGTAGCCACCGCATGGTCCTGCTCGGCGCGGTTACCCCGGAATTCCGACCGCGCCTGGAAGCTGATCTCGCCCTGCATGACGCCAAGATTCCTGGCGCGTCGGATGCTTAAGCACCGGCTTATAGCGTCAGCCAGCCACCGTCGCAGGGCAGGTAAATCCCGGTGACAAAGTCACTCATCGACGAAGCCAGAAACACGGCCGCCTTGCCCTGTTCCATAGGATCACCCCAATGCCCCAGCGGCAGCCTGGCAATGCGGTCAGCCACGGTGTCGGCCAACGGATCACCGCTGGGTGGCGGCATGTTGCCACCTGTGGCGGGCGGTTCGCCTTCCTGCACCCAGGTGGGCCCGGGGGCGAGTGCGTTAACATTAATTTTGTGCGGTGCCAGTTCCAGGGCCAGTGCCTTGGTGATCTGCGTGACTGCCGCTTTGGTGCCGTCGTAGGTGACACCCACCCCGGGGCTGACGGCCTGGGTGGAAGAGATATTAATGATACGCCCACCCCGGCCGGCATCGATCATGATCCCGGCTGCGGCGCGGCAGCAATAAAATACGCCGTCGACATTCACCGACCAGATCTGCTCCCACATCTCATTGGTAATGGTACGCACCGGCCCACCGTACTGCATGTACAGACCGGCGTTGTTGACCAGAATATCCAAGGCACCCAGTTGGTCCACGGTTGCCTGCATAGCAGCGTCAACCGCCGCTGAATCAGAAACGTCCAGCTGCATCGCCGCGCCATCAATTTCTGCGGCGCACGCTTGCGCACCGGCCAGGTTGATATCACTGACCATCACCTTGGCGCCCGCCATCGCCAGCGCCCTGGCAATACCCTGGCCAATCCCTTTGGCGCCGCCGGTCACGTGGGCTACCTTGCCGTGCAAATCAATCCAGTCTGCTGCGCTTGTCATTGTGTCCCCCTCTTAAGACGTCTGGTTTATCGCTGCCGGTGAAAGTGTGTTGGTTGCCCTGCTAAATTGACCGGCTAAATTGACCGTCCATCATAGAGCATGTTTCACTGCCTGGTGTAGCCGAATGCGGTGTCCCAGGTCCTTGCTGGACAAATAAAACTGAGCGCCGACAAATCTGGAAGCCAACCGGCCTGGAATATTGAAACATGCAGAATCAACCCCTTGCCGGTATTACGGTGTTGGACTTTGGTCAGGTTTACAACGGTCCCTATTGTGGTTTCCTGCTGGCCCAGGCCGGCGCGCGGGTGATCAAAGTAGAATCTCTGATTGGTGAGACATTGCGGGCCCGAGGCGCCGGTACTGCCGCGAGTTATCCCTTTGCCCTGCTGAATAGCAACAAAGAGAGTATCAGCCTGAACATCAAGTCGCCGGAAGGCCAGGCACTGTTGAAGCGGATGGTGGTCAACGTCGATGTGGTGTTTGAGAATTTTGCTCCGGGCACCATGCAGCGATATGGCATTGGCGCGGACGTGCTGCGCGAGGTAAACCCGCGCCTGGTGTATGCCTCCAGTACCGGCTTTGGTGTTTCCGGTGGGCCTTATCGTGACTTTCTGGGCATGGATATCACCTTACAGGCGATGACCGGTGTGATGAGCATTACCGGTGAAGATGCAGGGCCACCGCTGAAGACAGCCGCGGCATTTGCCGACTTCATTGCCGGGACGCACCTCTACGCGGCCATTGTTTCAGCGCTGTTTGAGCGGAGCCATTCCGGCGAGGGCGCAACCGTGGATATATCCATGCAGGATTGCGTGTTCCCCACTCTCGCCACAGCGCTGGGTTCCTATTACGTGGCAGGGGGTGAACAACCGCCGCGGGCCGGTAACCGCCATCCTGGGCGGGCGTTGGCGCCTTACAATGTGTATCCCGCTGGCGACGGCCATGTCGCCATTATCTGTATCCGTGAAGGACACTGGCGCAAGATGTGCAAAGCCATGGGCCGCGAATCACTGCAGGATGATCCCCGCTTTGTGGATTTTAAAGCACGGACCCAGCACATGGAGGAACTGGACGCAGAGGTCAGCAACTGGACACGTCAACACTCTCGCGCGGAGATTTTTGCCATTGCCCAGGCGCATGGGGTGATTTGTGCGCCGGTGCAGGGTCTGGCTGACGTCATTGAGGATCCACACCTGCTGGAACGGGGTTCGCTGCAGAAACGGCCCCATGCAGACTTTGGTGAAATTGCCCAGCTGCATACGCCGTTGCGCTATCGTGATATCGACCCACCCGCGTTAACCGACCCGCCGGTGCTGGGTGAACATACGGCCCGGGTACTTGGCGAACTGGCGGGTGTCGCGGAGGATGAGCTGGCCTTGTTGCAGCAGGCAGAAGCGATTCTTGTGGCGCCCTGACGTGCAGGACCTGCTGCAGCGGCGTTCGGGCTGTGGCCCCGGCTAGTTTCCGCTGCCAAAGTCATGTATAAAACGTGTTCTAATATTGGCTTGATAGGGGAACACACACCAATGGCAACCAGCGTTGCAGATCAGATACCCATTGCGGAGGGCCTGTTTACCTGGCCGTCTAACGACCCGCGCTTGATTGGTTCGAAGTGTAACAACTGTGGCGTGGTGACGTTTCCCGCTCAGAATAGTTGTGCCGCATGTTCCAGTGTAGATACCGAGCCGGTAGAGCTGGAGCGCCGCGGTACTTTGTGGACCTTTACGCTGCAGTGTTTTCTACCTAACAGACCGCCTTATGATGGCCCTGAAACGCCGGAGACGTTTAAGCCATTTGCCGTGGGTTATGTTGAACTGCCCGATCAGACCAGGGTGCAGACCCGCATCAAAACCAACGACGTGGATAAGCTGCGTGTGGGCATGGAGATGGAACTGGTCGTAGAAAAGTACATTGAACGTGACGGTAAAGACGTGGTGGCTTACTTCTTTCAGCCGGTAGATGAATTGTAGACAGGAGAATAGTGTGGACGTAGCAATAGTTGGTATTGGAATTCACCCCTTCGGCCGGACGGATGGGGTCACCGGGTTGGAGCAGGGTGTTGTGGCCGCGCGTAAAGCGCTGGACGATTGTGGTCTTGAGTGGCCTGACATGCAGTTTGCCTATGGTGGCACCGGCGCGGCAGAAAAGCCGGACACCATGGTTTCCAAGCTGGGCCTGACGGGTCTGCAGTTTATTAACGTGACCAACGGTTGTGCGACCGGGGGTAGCGCGCTGCAGAGTGCTTACATGGCCATCAAGTCGGGCATGTTCGATGTGGGCGTGGCGGTTGGTTTTGATAAACATCCCCGCGGTGCCTTTACCGTTGACCCCGAAGGCAGTGGCCTGGGCAAATGGTACGGCGACATAGGCATGGCGCTGACACCGCAGTTTTTTGGCATGAAGATTCAGCGCTATATGCATGAGTTTGGCATCAGCGAAGAAACCCTGGCCCGGGTCGCGGTCAAGAACTTCAAAAATGGGGCCATGAACGAAAACGCCTGGCGACGCGAAGCCTTCAGTTTCGAAGATGTCATTACGTCCCCCATGGTGGCCTCTCCCCTGCGCAAATACATGTTCTGTTCTCCCGCTGAGGGTGGTTGCGCCATGATTCTGTGTCGTGCGGACAAAGCGAAGCAGTACACCGACACACCGATTTACCTGAAAGCTGCGGTGGTCAAGACGCGTAACTTCGGCTCTTTTGAAGTGTTTTCGCAGAACCAGGCGTTGGAAAGGGCAGATTCGCCAACCGTAAAAGCTTCACAGGCAGCGTTCGAGATGGCCGGCGTTGGGCCGGAAGACATTGATGTAGCGCAACTGCAGGACACGGAGTCCGGCGCGGAAATTATGCATATGTCGGAAAACGGTTTCTGCAAAGATGGTGAGCAGGAAGAATGGCTGGCCAATGGTTGGACCGACATTGACGGTAAGCTGCCGGTCAATACCGATGGCGGTTGTATAGCGAACGGCGAGCCGATTGGCGCGTCCGGCCTGCGTCAGGTCTATGAAATTGCCTTGCAGCTGCGTGGCGGTGCTGGCAAACGCCAGGTGCCCAACAATCCGCAGGTGGGATATACCCACGTCTATGGTGCGCCGGGCTTGTCCGGGGTGACAGTACTGTCCCGCTGACTTTTGTAGTGTGGTCCGTCCGCTTGCAGAAGCGGACGGATGATTCAGCCGGAAAACCCTTTAAAAACGCTGGGAATGCGCTGTAAATCCTGAATCAGGTCGGTAGGCAAGCCTCCCGGCTCATCCACCGGCGTGCCCACGCTCAAGCTGTCTGATAAACCGCCGAACCGCTGCTGCACGGCGCTGGCCAATTCATCGTGCCGGCCAACAGCGGCAAACAGATGAACCACATCGTCGCTGATTTCCCGGGTCATCTGCTCCCATTGGTTGGTCTTGGACATGTGATTCAGCTTTTCGCCCAGATCTTCCAGTCCGTGTGAGGCAAACACTGGCCAATAGGCGCGCGTTGAACCATAAAAACCGACACGCATGCGCACCCATTCAAAGGCTCGGGCGACCGCCTCGTCCGTTGCACCGGTAGCCACAAAACCGCCCCCTGAGATTTCAAAGTGTTCACGTTGTCCCGCGGGAATGCCGGCCTCTAGTCGAGGCAGTGCCACCTCTTCCAGGTATTGCCGGGTCGAGAATGGATGCAGACGCACCCCGTCACAGACCTCAGCGGCGACCTTCATCATGCCCGGACCCACGGCGGCAATGGTGATGGGTGGTGGGGCGTGGTCGCAGGGCTCCGGGACAAAGTTTGGCGGCATCAGGTTCACCCGATAGTGTTCACCGGCAAAATCCAGAGGCTCCTGATGTTTCCAGTTAGCCCAGATTGCCTTGATGACGGTAACCAGTTCGCGCATGCGTGGTGCCGGTGCTGTCCAGGGCACGCTGAAGCGCCGTTCGTTATGTCCCTTCACCTGAGTACCCAGGCCGAGAACAAAGCGGCCGTTGGAGGCGCGTTGCAGGTCCCAGCCGATGTTGGCAAATACCATAGGGCTGCGTGCAAACGAAATGGCAATGCCGGTGGCCAGTTCGATGTTGTGGCTGTTTGTGGCCGCAATGGCGAGAGGTAAAAAAGGATCCTGGCGGTTCTCCTGGGTACTGATGCCATCGTAGCCCTGGGCTTCCACCTGTTGTGTTGCTGCGGCGACTTTGTTCAGATTAGTCAGTGGGACGCCTGTGGTTATTTTCATGACGCAGTCGTGGGTAGTGAGCGATCTGCCATAGTAGCCAAAACGCGCTCAACAGCGGTAGCGAAACCGGCTCTTCAAGTGCGGACGCCCAGGGGTTATGTCAGGGGGTATGAATGCCAAGCAGGGGTGAACATAACGACAGCAACACCGAGTTGACACAAGCCAAACAACCCGTGGCGGGTAATGGCTTGTTACACAGACGCGTGTTCCTGCAGGGCGGGGCGGTGGCTGCCGGAGCCCTGTTGCTGCAGCGCGCTGCAGCCGAGCCGCGCGCTCCCGGCGCACCGCTGACGGGTTATGGACACCCTGCCCGCCACGAACAGCACGTTCAGCGTGGCCACTTTTCGCTGCAGCAGGGTACTGTCGGCAGCGGTGCGTCACGCACGCCTCTGCAGCATCTGCAGGGTACGCTGACACCTGCCGGATTACATTTTGAACGACACCACAGCGGGGTGCCTGACATCCACCCGGACACCCATCAGCTCACCGTGCATGGCGCTGTGCGCCAGCCCCTTCAATTTGCGACTGAGGACCTGTTGCGCTACCCCATGGCGTCGAAAATCCTGTTTCTGGAGTGTTCGGGTAACAGTGCGGTCAACTTATCGCCGCAGGCACAAGCGTTGTCCTGTGGCCAGATTCATGGGCTCATCTCCGGTAGCGAATGGACTGGGGTGCCTGTCAGCTACGTGCTGGAAGAAGCAGGGGTGGATCCGCAAGCTGCATGGGTTATTGCCGAAGGCGCGGATGCGGCACGCATGAACCGCAGCATTCCCATGGCCAAAATGCTCGATGACGCGATGATTGCGTTGTATCAGAACGGGGAGCGGCTGCGCCCTGAAAACGGTTATCCCATGCGCCTGCTCTTGCCCGGCTATGAAGGTAACGCCAGTGTTAAGTGGCTGCGCTATCTGCAGGTCAGCCCACAACCCGCCATGTCACGCCAGGAGACGGCCAAATATACTGATATGCGCAGCGATGGTCGCGCAGAAGTGTTTACCTTTCCCATGGAGGTTAAATCGGTCATTACCTCGCCTTCACCCGGTCTGCAGCTGGATGCGCCGGGCTATTATGAAATCACCGGCCTGGCATGGTCGGGGCGCGGTGCAATACGCAAGGTGGAACTGTCTGCGGATGGCGGGGCGAGCTGGACGCAAGCGGAGTTGGGTGGCCCCCTGCTACCCCAGGCTTTGACGCGCTTTCGTCTGGCCTGGCGCTGGGATGGGCAACCCTGCACGCTCATGAGCCGCGCGGCTGACGACTACCATACGCAGCCCAGCCGTGCTGCGCTGGTGAAGCGCTGGGGGCAGCGTTTTTTCTATCATTACAATGCGATTCAGAGCTGGCAGGTGCAGGCTTCCGGGCAGCTGGAAAATACCTATGTTTAACCGCCTCGATAAACTAATCCTGTTGTTGTGCGTTGTGATCAGTGGGACCGTTGGCCTGGCACACAGCGTAGAGCCGCCGACGCAGCCGTCGCGACCCGCGCTCGGACAACCGGTGGCCCCGGCGGCGGTTGATACCATCACCGTGTTCCAGGACGGGCGTGGCTTACCATCCGGTCGGGGCAACGTTGCCCAGGGCAAGGTGGTTTATCAGACCCATTGTCTTGCCTGTCATGGCCCGGATGGTCGGGATGGCATCAATGACAATCTCGCGGGTGCCGGTCGCACCATTGGCGCGTACTGGCCTTATGCCCCCACGTTATTCGACTATGTGCGCCGGGCCATGCCTTATCATCAGGCAGGGCTGTTGAATGCAGCAGAAACCTACGCGGTGGTAGCCTATCTTCTGTATCTGAATGGCTTGTGGCCGGAGGGGGAATGGCTGGACGCGCAGACCCTGCCAGCCGTGGTGATGCCCAATCGCAAAAATTTTACTTCACAGTATCCGCTGCCGTGACATTATGTGTCCCCAAAGAAAATTGACCCTTTAGGAATTTGCATGCAGAACTTTGAGCTTACTGCCAGTGATGGCGCCCCGGTGGCCTGTTATCGATGGGACGCGGATGCGGATTCTGACCTGGTGTTGCAGATTGCCCATGGTATGGGTGAGCACGCACAGCGTTATGACGATGTGGCCCGTCAATTAGCGGCCGCGGGCATTACGGTGTATGCGAATGATCATCGTGGGCACGGAGAAACGGGCCGTGCGCATTGGGGTTATATGGGTGGCGACGGGTGGAATCGGACGCTGGCGGACATGTACGAGTTGAACCGATACATTGCCGAGCAGCATCCACAGGCGCGGCGTATCTTGCTGGGACACAGCATGGGGGCCATGTTGTCCCAGCAGTACATTACCCGGCATGGGACAACCATCGACGGCCTGGTGCTGTCCGGTTCACCCGGGTTCAAGGATCCCCGTGGCGCGCTGATTACCCGGCTGGTGGCGCGTTTTGAAAGTTGGCGGTTGGGCCCGGCAGCTGCCAGTCCGGTCCTGCAGAAACTCCTGTTTGGCAGCGCGAACAAGCCTTTTGATGGTGCGGCGGCCACCGGTTTTGAATGGCTGTCCAGAGATCCTGAGCAGGTGCAGAAGTATATCGATGATGAAGGGTGCGGTTTTGTGATCAGCTGTGCCTCGCTGGTAGATATGTCCCGGGGCACCCGTACCAGCAGCAAACCCGAATGCTGCACCAGCATTCCAGTCGAACTGCCGGTGTATGTGTTCTCCGGCACAGATGATCCGGTGCATAGTGAAAAGCAGGACATCAACCGCATGCTGCAGGTCTATTATGCCCACGGTATGACCAACATAGAGGTTAAGTGGTACGAACAGGGCCGGCATGAAATGTTTAACGAAACTAATGCGGATGAAGTGGTTACTGATCTGCTG